>JBBQHM010000014.1:0-35068 GCA_038323965.1 Chthoniobacterales bacterium
TGCCGGTGCTCATCCAGGTGCTGGCAAGTTTCTCGAAAGCGGACGGCGTTTTGCTCGAGGAAGAAATCGATTCGTCGCTTGGATTTTTGCGATACGACTATCCGGAAGCGGTTTATTCCGAACTGCGTCAGCTTTTCCGCCAGGCGCTTTACGAACAGCAGGACCTCGGCGCGATGGCGCAGAAACTCGCCGGCCAGCTCAGCACCGAGCGCAAGATCATGCTCGGCGTTCAGCTCTACGATCTGATTTCGCAGGCCGGCTTAAAGCAGGAACAGGTCGTCCAGTTTTATTCGTTCATGTCGCAGCTTGGCATGGCCGCGCAGGCGATCGATATCGTCTATCAGCTTAACGCCAGCGAAGAATCGGATCTTGCGGTTTATCAGCGCGGCGCATCGCCTCTGGAATCGGTCTCGTTCGGCAACAGCAGTAAATCCGACGTGAAACTGAAGAGCCTCACGCCGACGGACCGCCTGATCGCGTTCCGATATCACGAGCTTATTTTGCTCAAGAATTACAGCGCGCAATCCGTCTCGGTGCGCGGTCGTCCGCTCGCGCGCGGCGGGTTCTGCCGCATTTACCCCGGTCAGCGGGTGCTCATCGGCGACCAGGTTTTGAGTTACCAGGAACTCGCGATTTACTTCAACGCCAAGAAGAACGTCTCGCTGCCGCAGATTTTCGTGCGCGTGAATAAAGGCGGCGAAGATGTGGCGCTGGACCGTGCGAGAGGGCGCGAGACTTCGCTCGAGGTCACGTTCGGCCTGAAAGTGCGAGTGAAGGCGTTGCGAGATGTCGATGCCGAATTAAACGGCAAACAGTTGCGCGCCGGGACGAAGGTCGAGGCCTCGCTCGAAGACCGGATCATTTTTCATAATGACACCGAGCTCGACTTGATCGATCTGCGCCGTCGCGCTCGCGCGATGGGCGGTCGTTTCCAACTCAAGGCGTCGAAGTCCGAGTATCTGGTTTCGAACAATCCGAGCTTGCTGGAAGCGGACGACATTTTGCTTTCCCCCGGAACGTCCGGCGATGTGCTGCTGAAGATTTGCTGCGATTACGACAAACGTGTTGGCGTTCTGGAAGTGATCGAGGCGGACCGTCCGATCATGGTCGGCGAGCTGCCGGTGCGGGGCTCGACTCCACTGCAGGATGGCGACACCATCCGCATCGATGTGGGTCAGTTCCTGCGCTGCAATTTCTCGGAGCGCATCATCGAGGAGGAGCGCAATATCATCCGCGCGCTGGAGTTGCGCGATACGTGTCATCGGTTCGGCACCGGCGACATGGGATTGGAAGGAATTTCCTACACGATCCAACGCGGCGAACTGGTCTGCGTCATGGGCGCGAGCGGCTCAGGTAAAAGCACGATGCTCAAGGTGGTCGGCGGACAGCTCCAGCCGACCAGCGGGGAAGTGCTGCTGAATAATCAGCCGCTTTACGACAACCTTCATTTGCTGAAGCGCTACGTGACCTACATTCCGCAGGAGGATGCGTTCGACGAGCATCTCACCATTGGGGAAAATCTTTCGTTCGCGGCGGCCGTTCGCGCGCCGCATTTGTCGCGGCGCGACCGGATGCGTCGGTTGGAAGGGAAGCTGATCGAGCTTGGATTAAGCGAGCGCCGCGATGCCGTCGTCGGCAGCCCGGTCAAAAAGACGCTCAGCGGAGGTGAACGCAAACGTCTGAACATCGGCCTCGATATGATCGGATCGGCGGACGTTTACCTGTTCGACGAACCGACATCCGGGTTGTCGTCGAAAGATTCCGAGCACGTCATCGAGATCATCCGCGGGATGGCGCACAACAAGATCATCATCGTGACGATCCATCAGCCGAGCTCGAAAATCTTTGAGATGTTCCACAAGGTCATCCTGCTCGACAAAGGCGGGAAGCTCGTTTTTTTCGGCACGCCTAACGAGACCTTGCGCTATTTTGCGGAGGCGGAACACCAGCATCAGTTCGGCGCCGACCTCGGCGCCTGTCCGGCCTGTGGAACGGCGCGGCCGGAATTTATTTTCGACGTGCTCGAGACGCCGCTGCGCGATTTGAGCGGCGACGTTATTTACGAGGAGAATAATCGCGGACAACTGACGCCGGCCCGGCGTTACTCGCCGGAATTCTGGCGCGATAAGTACGAAGCGTACCGGCTGATCCAGGACGTAAAACAGGTTTCGTTGCAGAAAGATCCGATGCCGGCGCTACCCGCCGCGCCGACCGAGAAACGGCGGTTGCCGCTGCGCTGGCACGACGAATGGACGCAGCTCCGGACGCTCCTGCGCCGCGCTTTCATCAGCAAGCTGCGCAATCGCGCCAACCTCGCGATCACGATTGGCGTCTCGCCGCTGCTCGCGCTGATGATTGGCACCATTCTGCGCTACTCCGATAACGGGACTTACGATTTCGCCTCGGCGTATCACATCCCGACGTTCCTGTTTCTAAGCCTCATCGTCGCGATGTTCCTTGGGCTGACGAATAGCGCCGACGACATCATCCGCGACCGGGCAATTCTGCAGCGTGAACGCAATCTCGACGTGCGCCTGGGTTATTACGTTCTCTCGAAGTCGCTCTCGCTGGCGGTGTTTGCGCTCGTGCAATGCCTGCTTTTCGTTCTCATCGCGAATTTCATTCTGGAGATTCGCGGAATGTTCTGGGTCGACCTCGGCATCATGTTCATGACGGCGATGGGCGGCGTCGCGTTGGGGCTTGTGGTCTCTTCGCTCGTGTCCGATCCGAAAACGGCGTCGAACATCGTTCCGCTAGTGTTGATCCCGCAGATCATCATGGGCGGCGCGCTCATTAAGTACGAGGACATGAACCGCAATCTCGCGCTGGTCTACGCGCTGACACACTGGTTCAACGAGCATCCGACCCAGGAGCAGTCAAAGAAGATGGACAGCAAGCTGAAGGTGCCGTTCGTCTGCCAGTTCATCGCGATGCGCTGGTCGTACGAGGAAATGATTGTGGCGCAGGCGAAGTTAAATCCGCTGAGCCGTCGGCAGGAGCGGGTGAACAGCGAAATTCAAAAGCTGGGGCCGAGCGCCAAGACACCCGCTGAACGAAAACGGCTCGACGATCTAAAGGAATCGCTCGCTGTGCTCTCGGGACTGGAGGGTAGATCGGGCACCGACGTTGACCGGTATTTTGCAATTATCGACCAGGTCATTCGAGGTAAACAACCGTTTGATCGTTCGCTTTTCCGCGATGCCACTGGCCCGATCACGGCCGAGCAGCTTTACCTGAATCAGAAGGTTTCCGACCTGATCTCTAACGCGGAGATGGAACAAAATGATTACCGGCGTGGCGGCAAACCGAATGTGTTTTTCGGTGAATACAAACGCTATCTGGGAGTGCCGGTACACGTGTTTGTGTTTAATACCGCGGTGCTGATTTTTTCCGCCGTTGGTCTCCTCGGGCTTCTGCAGTTTATTCTGAAACGGCAGTTGGAAGTGCGTCGTCGAAGCTGACAACGGCGGCTGTTTCTCTACAATTCCGGCGTGGCTAAACGAAACAACATGGCGCGGCTGATCGTCGCGGACAGCATCACGAACGCGGACATGCTTTATGCGACGCGCTTTTTTGCGGGCGATCCGTTCATCTTTCTAGAGCAAAACGGGAAACGGACCATTGTCCTGACGGATCTCGAGATTGATCGTGGCCGAAAGGAAGCGCAGGTGGATGAATTTGTCGCCTTTAGCGCGCTTGAAAGAGAGGTGCAGGGGAGCGCGAAGTCTGCGCCAGCATTCGAGAAAGTGGTCGCGCATTTCTTGCAAAAGCGCGGCGTCAAGCGCGCGCAAGTGCCCGCAAGTACTCCGTTGGGTTATGCCAATGAGCTGAAGGCGAGCGGGATCGAGTTAGTGATACCGGACGGACTTTTCTGGCCGGCGCGTGAATCGAAAACGGAGGACGAACTGCGGCTCATGCGAAAGGCGATGCAGATAACGGAAGCCGGCATGCAACGCGGAATGGATGTTCTGCGCGCTTCCAAGCCAGGCGCTGGGAAGAAGCTGCAATGGAATGGTAAAACGCTCACTTCCGAGTTCCTCCGTGCGGAAATTGATAACGCGGTGATGAGAGCCGGTGGAATCCCGGCCTGGACGATCGTGGCCGGCGGAATCCAGGCGTGCGACCCGCACGAACGTGGCTCGGGTCCACTCCGCGCGGATTCATTGATCATTCTCGATATTTTCCCACGCGACGCGAAGACCGGATATTTCGGCGACATGACTCGCAGCGTCGTACGTGGTCGGGCGAGCGAAACGCAGCGACGGATGTGGAACGTTGTCCTCGAAGGGCAGAAGCTCGCGCTCAGGAAAATGAAGCCGGGGGCTGATGGCCTCGCTATTCATAACGAGATCAAGGCGCTGTTCACCACCAGCGGATTCCCGACCGAAGTGCGCAAGGGCCGGCAGGTTGGCTTCTTCCACGGCACTGGCCATGGGCTTGGTCTGGATATTCATGAACACCCACGGTTCCAGAAGACAATTTTGAAAAAGGGCCAAGTTATTACGGTCGAGCCCGGGTTGTATTATCCGGAGATCGGCGGGGTGCGGATCGAAGATGTGGCAGCGGTCACTGACAACGGGCATCGGTTGTTATCCAAGTTCCCGAAGCAGCTTGAAATTTGATGATTGAGCGCTGTGCGGCGCTCTCATCGTGAGCCGCACAGACGACGAAGGCCTCATTAGTCAGAACAAGGTCGACAGATGCGAGGTCCCTCGCGTTCTCTCGGGATGACGCGCGCTCTAAATGAACGTTAAGGGCGGCTGGGCGTCTAACAAATCAGCAGTGTAACGCTTGAACGAAGTCGAGGAGTCTCTCAGCCCGCAAAGCCGGCTTGGTTGAGGCGCGTCGACTTCGTTTCGCATCTGCGACGGACGATTGAGCGAATCATTAATTAAAGGGAGAGACGGAAATGTTTTTTACAGGAGGCGGATTTGGAAGTCACTGGCTACTGCTCGTCGGCGTGCCGATGGCGATCGGGCTGTGGGCTCAGTTCCGGGTTAGCAGCGCGTTCAAGCGCTGGGGCGCAGTGCCTGCCAGCTCTAATATGACCGGCGCGGAATGCGCGCGCGAGATTTTGCAGGCCGCCCAAATCCACGATGTCGCAGTGGTCGAGACGAACGATTATCTCGGGGATCATTACGATCCGAGCAGCAAAAAGCTCTGTCTGTCGACCAACGTTTTCAATACGGCCTCCGTCGCAGCTTTGGGAATCGCCGCGCACGAAACCGGCCACGCCATCCAGCATGCGAAAGCCTACGCTCCGCTCAAGGCGCGCATGGCCATCGTGCCGATCACGATGATCGCCTCGCGCATGTTGCCGTTCATCATCATCGGCGGATTTTTCTTCCACATGACCGGGCTGATTACCCTCGGCATTTACTGCTACCTGGTACTGCTCGCATTTCAGATCATCACCCTGCCGGTGGAATTCGATGCTTCGCGCCGCGCGAAAATCATCCTGCAACAAATGGGGATCGTTCAGCCCGGAAACGAAGTCGTGGGCGTGAACAAGGTCCTGAATGCCGCCGCGCTCACGTATGTCGCCGCCTTTGTGGCGACGCTCGGAAACCTTCTTTACTTGATGTCCGTGCGCGATCGCCGCTGAGTTCACCCTTGAAGCCGATGAATCCCGCTGCCGCCATCCCATCGCCTCGTCGCGTCACGGATTTCTTGTCGTCGGGTTTTGGCGCGCGTGTTAAGCCTAAGCGCGAAGCCATGGATCAACCGCGAACCGATGAAGATTCCAAATTGGTTGCGCGCACCCAGGAGGGCGATTCCGCCGCTTTTGATCAGCTGGTGGTGAAGTATACGCCGCGTCTTTACGGCTTGGTCTATAACATGACCTCGAACCACGAGGACACCAATGACCTGCTGCAGGACATCTTCGCGAAAGCTTACAAGGCGATCCGCGGCTTTCGCGGCAAGTCGTCCTTCTACACGTGGATCCATTCGATCGGCGTGAACATGACGCTCAACTTTTTAAAGAAGCGCAGCCGACGTTATCACCTCAGCCTCGATGACATGGACGGGGCGGTGCAGAACGACAAAGAGTTTCTGGAGCTCACCGCCAGCAGCAGCCCGGTCCGGGAGGCCGACCTGGGAGAACTGCAGCTAAGATTGAACGAGGCAATGATGAAGCTGTCTGAAGAACACAGAGCCGTGGTCACCATGTTTCACATTCAAGGAATGCCCCATGCTGAGATCAGCAAGATCTTGAGTGTTTCCGAAGGCACGGTACGTTCCCGGCTCTTTTACGCGAATCGGCAGCTTCAGAATTATCTGGACGAGTTCCGTAAGAATCCAGTCAGCTAACTCCCCAATACCAGATGGACGAATTTAACGAAGAAGATATCGGCAAGCTTTTGCGGCTCAAACGTTTCGAGCAGCCTCCTCCAGCTTATTTCGATAACTTTCTGCACGAATTTCATCGCCGTCAGCGTGATGAGCTTCTGCGCCAGCCGCTTTGGAAAATCGCGGTCGAGCGCGCCCAGGATTTCATGTTCAACCTGAGTCCGGCGAGCCTGGCATCGTATCCCGTGGCCATGGCTGCGGTCCTCGTTTTTGCGGCAGTCGTCTCGTTCAACGTTCTGCGCGAGCCACCGGCCGGTAATCTGGCAACTGTCCAGACGGCCCTCCTTTCGCCAACGGCGTCTGCCGATAAATGGAGTCTGGGTAAGCCGCTGGCCACCCGCGTCTACGCCTCGCAGCCGGTTCGTACTTTCGATCAACGCCAAACTCACAGTGCTGCCGTGCCTCCGCGCTACGTGCTCGACAGCATGCCCGTGAGTTATGAGCAGACAACCCGCTTCTAGCCGAAGCTTGCTGCTGATGCAGCTGATGGTTTTATGCGAATATTTTTAGCTCTCTGTGTTGTCGCGACTGCGGTCACGGTCAGAGCTCAGGAGACTGCGACGCAGCCACAGCAACAGCAACAGGCCGAGTCGATCGGCCGGCAGGTGCAGGAGCTCTTCGCGCGCGCTGCTCCCGCTGTCGTAAAGATCCACGCGGTTGACCGGCATGGTGAACTGTCCGGTACCGGATTTTTTGTCGACCCAACCGGAACTCTTTACACCGCCTATTCCGTCGCTGCCGAAGCCGAAGATTTTTCCGTGGAATTCGCGGGCCAGAAATATCCCGCGCGACTGGTCCTTGCAGATCTTCGGAGCGGCATTGCCCTATTGAAGGTAGATCTCGTGACACCTTTCGTCTCACCGGGGAAATCCGATGGGCTGGGCGTCGCGACGCCGGTGGTGGCCATTGGTTATCCGCTCGACCTCCCAGCCACACCGAGCTTTGGCCTCGTCGCCGGATTCGATCACAAATATCTCGGTCATTATTTTAACACGACGCATCTGCGGGCCAACGTTCCCATTCAACGCGGAGAAGCTGGTGCTCCGCTCCTTAATCTTAATGGCGATGTCATTGGCATTGTCGTGAGCAGCCTGGAAAGCAATTCATCCTGTTATGCGCTCCCGATCGAAGCCGCGGAGAAAATCCGCGATGACTTTGTCCGGTTTGGTGAAGCGCGTCATGGCTGGATCGGTATCAACACCGAACCGATTGAGAAAGAAGTCGCCGGCTCAAGCGCCAGAGTTACTGAAGTGATGGATGGAACACCCGCCGCGGACTCGGGCGTCCAGCGCGGCGATGTTCTGCTACAAGTCGGCCGCAAGGAAGTGCACCGCCCAGAAGATGTCATTGACGCATCATTTTTCCTGAGCGCCGGCGAAAAAGTGCCGATCACGGTGATGCGCGGCGATCAGAAAATGACGTTCGACATCGAGGCAGATTTCCATCCGGCGACGAAACGCGCCGCATCGGTTGCGCCGGCGGGTGCGATTCCGCTCAAGCTCCAGCGCACGCCCTAGCTCCTGCCGGGTCAGGGACCGTGCTGAAGTTTCTGCAGCACCAGCGGGATGAGCGCGAGGCTCAGCGCGTCGAAAAATCCATGCGCTAAAACTGCGGGCCAAACCGAGCGGTGCAAAAGGATGATGAGACCGAGCAGGATTCCGAGCAGGCCTGCGATGACGGCGGCAAGTATCCCCATGGGAAGATGAGCGGCGCCGAAAACGATCGCGATGATGACTACCGCCACGACCTCACCCATCCGTGTCCCGAATGCCCGCGGCCATAAGGCGCGCATCGCGGCGAGCGTACCTGCTCGCCAAAGTTCTTCGCGCAACCCGGCCACGATGAAACTTACGACCGTGACCGTTAACCAGAAATAAGCGCCGTGACTTTGCATGGCCGACTTGTCGACCAGTTTCTCGACATCCACATACTTCGTTGGCTTAAACTGCTGGATCGATTCCTTCGTCACGACGTGGGTAAGAAGTAAAATCACTAACACGGTGAGCATCGCGATCGCGACAACGACGCGCACCGCGATGGAGTAGGCGATCCCCAACGGCAGGACCAGCCAGCCGGGCCGCCACGGCAAAAATAATTGCTCTCGCGTGGCGCGAGAAGCCAGCCAGCCCAGTCCGAAAATCAGCGCAAATAGCGCCAGATGTAAGGCGGAGACAGCGAGCAGACTTCCGGCTGTTTTTCCCAGCGCGGCGCTGCGGTGAGCATGCTTCAATGAGAACGCGATACCGGGAATAAAAAATCCGCCGATAAGAACGAGGTGAACGTACCAACGCCAGCGCGGGACCGCGGTATCTGCGGAAGAGTGCGCCGATATGTTCGTTTCGTTTGGGAAATCCACGTGGATTGTTTACAGAGATTAGCGCAGGGCGCTATTCGGACGAAAGCATTGCTCGAAATTCGGGCTCGAGAATGACACGGACTCCCAGCTTTCGTGCTTTCTCCAACTTGCTGCCGGCATCGTCTCCTGCGAGCACGTAACTCGTCTTCTTGCTCACGCTCCCGGCCACTTTCCCGCCGCGGGCGAGGACCAGTTCCGCGATTTCGTCCCGCGGTTGCGAAAGCGCTCCGGTAATCACCCAGCTCGTTCCCGCAAAAGCCGAGCTCTCCAGAGCTTCGTGCGTCGGCTTCAATCCGAAATCCTGCAGCCGCGCAATAATCTCGCGATTATGCGGCTCGTGGAAGAATTGCCGAATGCTCGAGGCGACGACTTCGCCCACATCATTGATTCGTTCCAGCTCGTCGATCTCCGCATCCATCAGCTTTGACAGGTCACCAAAATGATTTGCCAGCCCGCGCGCTGCGGTTTCGCCGACATGTAAAATTCCAAGGCCAAAAATCAGTTTCCACAGCGGCCGGGTTTTCGACTGCTCGATCGCCGCAATCAAATTGTTTGCGCTCTTTTCGCCGACTCGCTCGAGCGCCAACAGCCGGTCGACAGCGAGCCGGTAAATATCGGCGACGTCGCGCACCAATTCGGCGTCGACGAGCTGGCCCACCATCATTTCACCGAGACCCTCGATATCCATCGCCCCACGCGACGCGAAATGAGTGATGCGCCGTTTCACCTGCGCCGGGCATTGGGAATTGATGCAGCGGACCGCGACCTGACCTTCATCTTTCACGACCGAGCTTCCGCAGGCCGGGCACTTTTTCGGCATGCGAAATTTCTTCTCCGCTCCGGTTCGTAATTCCGTCTTCACCGCTACGACCGCTGGGATGACCTCGCCGGCTTTTTCAATGATCACGGTGTCGCCAATACGAATATCCTTCCGCGCGATTTCCTCCTCGTTATGGAGAGTCGCCCGGCTCACCGTCGAACCGCTGACAAATACCGGTTCCAGCACCGCCACTGGGGTAAGGGAACCCGTCCGCCCGACTTGGATTAGAATGTCCTGCAACTTCGTCTCGACGCGTTCCGCTTCGTATTTGTAGGCAATCGCCCAGCGCGGCGATTTCGAGGTGGACCCGAGACGCTTTCGCTGCTCAAACCGATCCACTTTGATCACTGCGCCATCCGTCGCGTAAGCGAAATCGTGCCGCATGCGATCAAGCTCGCGAATCGCGCCCAGAATCTCATCCACGCTTTGTGCCGGCCACCACTTCGTTGCCGTCGGCAATTTTAATTTCTCGAGCAGCCCAAAAAGCTCGGAGTGCTTTTCGAGTTTCGCGCCTTCCAAGGCGCCCGTGCCATAGAAGACGACGCCCAGCGGGCGCTGGGCGGCGATCTTTGGGTCCAGCTGTTTCAGCGAACCAGCAGCCGCATTTCGGGGATTCGCAAAAAGTGTTTTCCCGGCTTCCGCGCGCTCGGCGTTCAGCTTCGCGAACCCGGCCTTATCCATGTAGATCTCGCCGCGCACTTCGAAAATTGCGGGCGCTCCTTTCAACACCCGCGGCACATTCCGGATCGTCCGGAAATTTTGCGTGATATCGTCGCCCGCGGTGCCATCGCCGCGCGTCGCCGCGTAACGCAGTTTTCCGTCCTCGTACAACACTGAAACCGCCACGCCATCCACTTTGGGTTCAACGACGACGGGAATGCTTTCGTCTGGTAACGCCTTTGCAATGCGCACGTAAAATTCCGCAAGTTCCTCCTCGGAGTAGGTGTTATCGAGACTAAGCATCGGCACGCGATGGGTGACCGATTCAAACTGCTTTAAAGGATCGCCGCCAACGCGCCGGGTCGGGGAATCTTTGACCGCGAATTGCGGAAACTTTTTTTCGAGGTCAGTCAGCTCGCGATAGAGCGAGTCGTATTCGCGGTCGGAAATAGTCGGCGCCGTCTGTTCATAGTAGCGACGATTATGCGCGCGAATCTCATTGGCTAATTTCTCGACGCGCGCTTTGGCATATGCTTCGGAATCGGCCACGGCGAATCATACGAGAGTCAATCTCCACGGCAATCACGCGGACGACATCGATCACGCTCCTGTTATCTTCGACCGAGATGGGAAAGGCCGAACATGTGCTCGGAATTGAAGGCGGAGGCACCAAGACATCGTGGATGCTGGTCCGATGCGCAGAAGATAAATACGAAACCTTGGACAGCGGCAGATTACCGGGCGCGAATCTACGGCTAACATCGCCCGAGCGGCTCCGAATGATTTTCTCGGAATTACCGCGGGAAGCAGCGCGCATCGGTGTCTTCCTCGCCGGATGCGCGACTCTGGAGGACGCGGAGAATCTGCGCGGTATCGCGCGCTCGGTTTGGCCGACAGCGGAGTTGATTGTCGGGAGCGATCGCGATTCTGCCATGGCGGCGGCGCTGCAAGATCGAGACGGCATCGTGGTGAACGCAGGAACGGGCGCGAGCGTGACCGGTCGGCGCGGCGCCCGCATTGAAAAAGCCGGCGGTTGGGGACACGTGCTCGGCGACACGGGAGGAGGATATTTTCTCTCGATTCGCGCGTTGCGCACGATCTTGCAGGAGTACGATTTGCGCCGCGGCGAAGTTGATTTTGCGGCGCAAATCCTGCGCGCACTTGGCTTGAATACGCTCGATGACCTGGTGCGCTGGGCGCAGGCGGCGGAGAAGATGGAGATCGCAATGCTGGCGCGCGAAGTTTTCGTGGCCGCGCGGAAAGGTGACGTCAATGCACTCGATATCATCAATGAAGGTGCCCGCGCGTTAGCCGCCTATACCGCCGCAGTGGCGAGCCGTCTCGCCCTCGCGCAGCCCGCTGTTCGATTAATCGGCGGCCTTTTTAATGAAACGATCTACGTCGAAGCGTTGCGGGGAGAGCTGCACGCCGAGGTTGGCGAAGATATTCAATTGGCCGAGCATCCTCCCGAGTTTGGCGCGGTGTGGCTGGCGTTGCGCGATCGTTCGATTCCTGCGATCGCCACTGCGGCGGCGGTGCCGAGCGACGAGGTGGCATCGGCCGCGACCGAGCAGCCAAATCTCCGTTCCGCAGAATTGGATCGGCTCTCGCCCCGTGCATTTGTTGGCCTTTTCGCGACCGAAGAAAGATCAGTGGAGAACGCGATCGTGGCGTGTTCCGACGCTCTCGCGCAGGCGATTGAAATGGTCGCTCACAATATGCGAGAGGGCGGTTCGCTTTTCTACGTCGGCGCGGGGACCAGCGGCCGGCTCGGAGTTCTGGATGCGAGCGAGATTCCTCCGACGTTCGGCGCGCCGCCCGAGTTAGTGCAGGGAATCATCGCGGGTGGGGTGGCGGCGTTGCATCGCGGCGTGGAAGGCGCAGAAGACGACCGGGAGTCGGGTGCGCTCGCGATCACCGAACGCAATGTCACTAGCCGTGATGTGGTTGTCGGAATCACGGCGAGCGGCCGGACGCCATTTGTGCTGGGTGCGCTGCATCGTGCCCGCGTCGCCGGGGCGAAAACAATCTTGTTAACGTGTAACGGTGTGCGGCCGCGCGATGGACGATTTGATCTGGAAATCGACCTGCCGACCGGACCCGAACTCGTCACGGGTTCCACGCGATTGAAGGCAGGCACCGCGACCAAAGTGGCGCTCAACATCATCAGCACCGGCGCGATGATTCAGCTCGGAAAAGTTCGCGGGAATTCGATGATCGATTTGCAGGCGACGAACTCGAAACTCCGCGATCGTGCGATCCGGATAGTCGCGGAAGCGCTCGAATGTGACTCGGACTCGGCCCGCGTGCGCCTGGAAAAGCATTCCTGGAATGCGCGCGCGGCGATCGACGACGCCGAAAAATCTTAACCCGCCGCTGCGGTTCGCGGAGCACGATGTCGACGATGCTTCGCGGCGACGGCCGTTCGCCGGTGATGACGTTTCGTCACCTGCGCCACGCGCGGCTGCAGCACGATCGGAGCGACGGACTCAGGCACAGCCCGAATTGGTTTTACAAACTTGTCCTCCGTCTGCATGCGACTCGGGGCCATCTGCGCATCGTTAAAATAGTCGCCGACTTCGTAGCGCTGAAACACCTCCAGTGAAACCAACTGCGAGTAGGAATTTCCCGCGGCGTCGCGCAATTCAAATTTCGGTGAGGCCACGATGCCCAGCGAAATCGGAACTTCGTTCGGATTCAGTTCCTTGCGCACGATGACTCCTTCGTAGGCGCAGCCACCGAGAGCGAACGCTAGAATGACGAAGATCGATTTCATATGCGCGAATACCTCAGCCCCGGTTCCTTTGTATTTCGCGGTCGCGACGAGGGCGAGGAAATTCGGCCACCGCCGTAAAATTCTCGCGTTTACCGGAATAAATAAGCAAACAAGCGCAGTATCCCATCGCCGAACGAAGGATAGGTAACTTCAACTGGAGAACTAAATATCATGCTTTGGACTATCTTCGTCGTTCTACTCATTCTGTGGCTTCTCGGATTCATTGGCCATATTGGCGGATCGCTCATCCACTTGATTCTGGTCATCGCGGTTGTCATCCTGATTATTAATTTGTTGCAGGGTCGCAAATCGCTCTAACGAATCTGAAATGAAGCCCGCAGGTATCATTGGCGTGGTGTTGATTCTCATCGGCATCGTCGCGTTGACGATGGGTGGGTTGTCCTACACCAAGCGCGAGAAGGTGATCGATGCCGGCCCGCTCCAAGTTAGCGCCGACAAGACGGAGTCTATTCCGTTCTCGCCGGTGCTCGGCGGAATCTGTCTCGTCGGGGGAATCGTTCTGGTGGTGGCCGGTAGCCGCAAAGGCTGACGGTTTCGGTTTGGAAAAATAACGCTGTGCTTCCACTCGTGAGGGGTGGTAGCGCAGCGTTATTCTATCAAGGGGTCGTCGCTTTAAGCACTGCGAAGGTGCGGCTTCCCTTGCGATCAAGATAAAGCAAAACGCCGCGCTTCGGATCGGCTTTCTTTAACGCTTCGCGAAATGCCTGCACGTTGGCAACCGGCTTGGCGTCGACTTCGGTAATCACATCTTCACGCTCGATTCCTTGCGCCGAGGCAATGCTGTTGTCTGCAACATCTGTGACGACGACCCCCTGGTCGACATCGAGATGCATTCGCTGTGCAATTTCCTTCGTCAGGTCCTGCACCTGTAAACCAAATTTACCGAGATCTTCCGGCGCCGGCTGATTGGGCTGAGTTCGATCGTTGGACGCGCGCGAGATTTCGTTCGGGAGTTCACCCGTCGTCACCGCGATTTTCATCGTCTGTCCTTTTCGCCATACCGTCAGTTCCACGGGCTGACCGATTTTCTTTTTCAATATTTCACGCTGCAGTTGCGAGTCCGTCGCTACGGAAACGTTGTCCACTTGCGTAATGACGTCGAAGGGGCGGAGATCGCTTTTATAAGCAGGTGCATCGGCCTCAATCGTCCGGACGACGACTCCGCTGTCCCGTCCTTTAAACAGATCGCGGATGCTCGGATCGTCGCCGAGCGTCTCGATGCGAATCCCAAGCCAGGGCCGCGTAATTTTTTTCCCGGCGATTAATTGCTGACCGATCTCATTGGTGAGATTGATCGGGATCGCGAAACCAAGACCGCGATTCAATCCGTTGATCAGCGTGTTCATCCCGATCACCCTGCCGTCGATGTCGCAGAGCGGCCCACCGCTATTACCGGGATTTATCGACGCGTCGGTCTGGATGTAATCGGCGATGTTGTAACCGCCGCTCGCGAACAGTTTGTTCCTGCCCTTTCCGCTCACCACCCCGTAGGTGAATGTGTAATCGAGCTTAAATGGTGCGCCGATTGCGAACGCGAATTGGCCGACGCGGACCGCATCGCTGTCTCCCATTGCAATGACCGGAAGATTCGTCGCCTCGATTTTCACCACGGCGATGTCGGTCTTTTCATCGGTGCCGACGACCTTCCCTTGAAATTCCCGGCCGTCCTTGAGCTTAACCGTGACGCGTTCCGCGCCTTCGACGACATGGAAATTTGTGTAGATGAATCCGTCGGCGCGGACGATGAAACCCGAGCCCTCACTTTGAACTGGCTGCTGGCCGCGAAATCCTCGTCGCGAGTTGTTATTGTTGTCGGGCGCGCCGAACAAATCCTCAAAGGAAGGCGCACCATCTTCGCCGTTGTCGTTCTTCTTCGTTGTCTCGATGATTACGACGCCTGGCGCAACGATCTCAAAGACTTTTGCGAAAGCATTATTGAGTTGATGAACGACATCCTTGCCCGACTCCGCCGCTGCCGGCGGCACCGTGGGTGACGGTGAAACTTCAGGCGTCGCACCGAAGAGAGGGGAGGTGAGACTGAGCAAGATGGATGCAAAAAGGAGGCGCATGAGTGCGGACTTGGACATGGATAGCCGAGGCAACGTTCAACGTGCCTGATTTACCTCCAACCCGAAACCGCGAATACCCCAACCCGATCGATCTCGTTCACCGCTTGATTCTCCTCGAGTGGAATGCGCTCGCCGGACGTCGAGTGCTGTTCAATGAAATACCCAAGTTCGTCCTGCCAGCTCTTGAGATAGGGGGGGAGATCCCATCCCGTGGAAACGTTTGGAGCGGGGGGCAGTGGTGTTGGCGGAGTTTGCGGCGGTCGATTGCGAAGACTTCCGACCAGGAACACTCTGTGCCCCGATCTGAGCGCAATCTCGCAGCGCGACACAACCTCCCGTATCGGATCGGGCCGCGCCATCGCCTGCATCGCCAGATCCCAGCGATACCATCGATAATCGGCGATCGGCGGAAGTGAGGTCCACGGTGCGCTGCCGTGGTAATAGCGCTCGAAATTTATGCCGTAATAAAAAGCAGTGAGGACAACCACGTCGTCCGGACTAGCCCGCTCACCGACCGACTCAGCTGCCACATCGCAGTTCGTCAGTCGCACAGAGCTATCGTAGTACGAGTTTGGCAATTGCATCGCGGCGACCACGATCGCAGCGAAGAGGTTGATCGATCGCCAGACAACTCGCGTGCGAAGCACTTCCGCAAAGCGATGAAGACATATCGCGTTCACGCAAAGCAGCAGGAAAAAATAGCGCGGATAGCTGAGCCAGTTCACCCAGCGGAAAAATGTGAGGGTAACTAACAGGGCGACCGCAAACGTCACGAATGCGAATTGCAGCTCCGCAGCAGCCGGCGTTTCTGCGACGCGGATTTTCCGGCGCAATGATGGAACCGTGAACGCCGCCAACCCGATGATCGGGAGTAATACCCAGACGATCAATGTTAGCGGATGCCCGAGCGCCGCCGCCACGCCCAGGGTTCCGATGGCGTTCCACAGACTGGGTGATCCTGGCAGGAGCGCCATCCACTCGTGACTTCCTCTGAACAGGAACAGATAAGGCGCGAGCGATAGTGCCGCGATGATTCCGATTAAGAGGATGATCATTGCGCGCTTTGAAAAACCGGAGCGGAGCGAAGCGAAAATTCCGGCCGTGCAGATGGCGAATATGAGGAGCGAATTGCTGTACGACGTTTGGACAGCGAGGACCGTGCACAGGCCGGCGATGATGGCGGCTGACTTGGAAAATTCATCGCTAAAGGTCACGCGCCAGATTGCGCCGAAGGCGAGGATGACAAAAATCCCAGCCAGTCCGTATGGTCGCAATTGATCGCCGCATTGAAATGTCAGCGGTGTCAGTGCGAGCAGTGCCAACGGCCAGAGGGGTGTGGATCGTCTTTTCCCGTATGCAGTGATCCAGATGGCCGCAATCAACGCGACGCCAATGCCGAAACCGAAGTATCGAAAAGCGATGTCGGAAAAGCCCAATCCAAGAAAAACCCAGCAGCGCAGGACGAGAAAATAAAATGGCGGGAAAACATCCGTCCCGAAGCAGCTCCAGAATTCGCGCGTTCCGATCGCGTTCGCGAGCCTGAGACTGCTGATTTCATCCCGCCATAACGCGCCGGCGTGCGTGACTACGCGCAAATGCAAAAGCATGGCGCCGAGGCTCATCGCAGCCGCAGCCGCTATTTCGCAGCGACCCAGGGTTTTGCTCGATTGGCCGATCATTCAATCACTGGTCGCGAGTCGTCGGGCGCAAACCCAGGGCAGGGACGGACAACGAGATGCATCCGGGCAGCGGTCGCCCTGCGTTGACACAATAGTTAACGGCCTTAACGTTTTTCTTTACAAGCAAAATGGTGAATCTCACCGCGGGTCAATCAGAGGGTAAAAAGTTCATTTCGCATGCGCCCGGCTACTGGCCGGATGTGCCGGCTGAACTTTGGAACGACTGGAAGTGGCAGCTCAAAAATCGGGTCACGACGCTGGCTCAACTAGAGCAGCATCTCAACCTTTGCGAAGAGGAACGCGCTGGCGTTTTGCTCTCGGGCGATAAGCTCGCGCTCGCGGTCACCCCGCATTTTTTCAATCTCATCCCGCGCGACAATCCGGACGATCCGATCCGGCGCCAGGTCGTTCCGCGAATGGAAGAGTCGCTTACTACGCCATTCGATATGGCCGATCCGTGTGGCGAAGATTCGCACATGCCGGTCCCGGGATTGGTGCATCGCTATCCCGATCGCGTTTTGTTTTTAGTGACGGACCGTTGCGCTAGTTACTGCCGCTACTGCACCCGCGCACGCGTCGTCAGCGGAGTGGGCGAGCAGGAATTGCACACCGATTTTGAAGAAGCGTTCCGCTATCTCGAGCAGCACACCGAGATCCGCGATGTTCTCTTAAGCGGCGGCGACGCGCTGCTTTTCAGCGACAATAAACTCGAGGGCATGCTCAAGCGGCTACGCGCGATTCCGCACCTAGAGTTCCTTCGCATCGGGACCCGGATTCCGATTTTCCTGCCGCAACGCATCACGCCCGAGCTTTGCGCGATGCTCGCGAAGTATCATCCGCTCTACGTCAGTGTGCACGCGAATCATCCGCGCGAGCTGACGCTGGAAGTGAAGCAGGCGCTCGAACGGCTCGCGAACGCGGGCATCCCGCTCGGCAACCAAAGCGTCCTCCTGCGCGGAGTGAATGACGACGTCGAGACGATGAAAAATCTGGTGCACAAGCTGCTGATGTGCCGCGTCCGTCCCTACTATTTGTATCAGTGCGATTTAATTAACGGCTCATCACACCTGCGCACGTCGGTCGCAAAAGGCATCGAGATTATCGAAGGGCTGCGCGGTCACACCACGGGTTACGCCATCCCGCAGTTCGTCATCGACGCCCCCGGCGGCGGCGGCAAGGTGCCGATCAATCCCGGCTACGTGCTTTATCACGACAACGAAAAAATCGTGATCCGAAACTACGAAGGCAACATCTTCGAGTATCCCGAGACCGGCGCCGAAAACGTGCAGTTCGCCCCGCAGCGCGAATATCACGACGAATATTTGTATTCGTAGCGCGCGATTGTTGGATCCCGAGCGTTGCCGGCGGCATCTCATCTGCATGAGTGATTCAGCATCGGCCGTGACGCGTAACTCGATGAGTTTTCGAATCGTCCTGGTCTTCGCATCGACTTTTCTGGCGTTGCCTGCAGTCGCGAAGCCCGAACAAGCCGTCGAAATTCGGTTTTGCCCAGGCTCGGCTGTTCACACCTATCCGCTGGAGAGTCGACGCGACCTCCAAAGTCTGATGTTGCAGAATTTGGCCGTAATCAATCACGGCAATGCACCGTTCAAGATCGACACGATCGATTTGGAGTTGCTTCAATCCGGCCACGTCCTCGATGCGAAGAAACTGGACGGCAAAGTCATCCAGCACTTTGCCGAACGCGGCGCCAAGATGCAGGCCGCGGGTGTGCTTCAGCAGGTCGCATTTCAATTCTGTGGGAGCGATCTCATTGCGCCTTCGACAAAACTGGCCGGACCAACTTTGAACCACGACCAGGCTTTACTTGTCACCGGGCAGGCGTTCGCCTTTAGCGGCCCGCGGGACTCAATGCAGGTTCGAGTCCACGGCACTCTCGCTGGTCAGAAGAGGGAAGTAAGCGGCAGTTTGCCGATCAGGTCTGATTTCGCGAAGAACACCTACATCTTTCCTCTGCGCGGCGTTTCCTATGTAGGGGCAGGCGCTTCTTTTCACACCCCGCATCGTTGGGCGGTTACGGAAGAGTTCGGACTCGATCTCGCGAAACTTAGCGGCGACGGACTCACTCACAAAGGGGATGGGACGCGTTTCGAAGATTACTACGCCTACGGCGCTGATGTTCTCGCCGTGGCCGATGGGCGGGTGGTCGGCGCCTTCAACGATCAGCCGGAAGATCCGGCTGCAATGCAACGGCCCGATGAGAGCCAGGAAGCGTACTTCGCGCGACTGCAGGCGGAGCAGGAAGGCCGGCTAACGAAAGGTGATGCGGAGGTGACCGGAAATTTTGTGACGATTGATCACGGGAAAAGTGAGTTTTCGTTTTACGCGCACCTGCAACAGGGCAGTGTGCGCGTGCACGTCGGCGATCAAGTCAAAGCCGGAGATGTCCTCGGCAAACTTGGCTCGTCGGGAAATTCGACTGAGCCGCATCTCCATTTTCACCTCTGCGATAAAGCTGATTCGCCGATGAGCGCTGGTATCCCAGTGAACTTCGGTAACGTCACAATTCAATGGGCTGATGCGCCGCGCCCTCTCCAGAGCGGCGACATCGTCATTGCGAAGTAGGTGCTTTTCTCAGGGCGGTAGTCTAAGACTCGTCTAGCGCCGCTCCGCTGTAAGATATTTGGCGCTATTGCTTGACTGATTTTGTCGTTTCTCTGAAGACGAGCGCGATGAAAATTGCAATTTGCACCGTCCTAACCGCGTGTTTGGTATTTGTTAGCGCAGCGTTTGGCGGTCCTGCAGCGGTAGTCATGCCAATCGGCGCCGCTGCGCCGATGCCCCCTTGTAGCTGGAGCGGTTTCTATCTTGGGCTGCACGCTGGCGGGCAGTTCGGCCAAAGCGCGAATACCGATCTCGATAACTATAATTTCCCCAATCGCTCGTGGAATTACGATCAGAGCGGATTCGTTGGCGGGGAGCAGGTCGGTTACAACTGGCAGGCGGGTCGACTGTTGCTCGGGCTTGAGCTCGACGGTGGTTACATGCGTGTTCGCGGCCGCGGATTAGAGCCTGGGTTTCCTCGCGACACGTTCGGCGAAAGTGATAGCGACTTTTACGCGACCTTTCGCGGAAGGCTGGGCGTGACCGCGGGTCGCTGGCTCTTTTATGCGACGGGTGGCGCGATCGGAGTGAATTATTTCAGCGGAGTAACCGACCGGAGCTTCACGACGAGAGGACCGGACACGATCGATGCTTCGCAAGAAGACTTTCGGTTAGGTTACACGGTCGGCGCGGGTGCGGAACGAATGTTCGCCGCCTTCGGCCGATGCTGGTCGGTGAAAGTGGAGTACCTCTACTTTAATGTTGGCGACGAGACGTTCGGCGCGATCAGCGACAATGGCTTTGGCCCGTATCAATTTCGTGGCGGGAGCGATGGCAACATCTTCCGAGTCGGCGTCAACTATCACTTCTAAACATTCTCCGTTCGCACAGATATTTTACGCGGAATACTGATGGCGCTTGTGGCAATCCGCGCACGCGGCTACCATCCTAACTTCATGAGTAACCCCCGGATCGTCACCTACACGCTCGTTTTCGGTGCATATGTCTTAATCGCAAACATCGGGTTAGCGAGGCAGCGGCCACCAGTGCCGGGTCCGACTGGACCGACGGGTGCGACCGGAGCGACTGGGGCCAGCGGAGCCACGGGATCGACCGGTTCGGCCGGATCGACAGGTAATACTGGAGCTACCGGTGCGACAGGGTCGCCTGGCACGCCCGGAACGAATGGAGCGGCCGGTGCAACTGGTAACACGGGAGCTACGGGAGCTACGGGAGCGACAGGCACCGCCGGAACTTCAGGTACAGACGGCGCAACCGGCGCGACGGGTGAATCAGCTGCTTCTAGCTTTCTCTACGTTTACAATCTCAATGCTGAGGTTGTCGCCAGCGGCGGTGTAGTCATCTTCAGTAATTCTCAAATTGGCGCAGGCATCGCCAATAGCGCTGGTAGCAGCTTCGTCCTCACCGAATCAGGTGTCTATCAACTGGATTTCCATGTCCGCGGCACGCCCGCCACGAACGATCGCATCAAGTTTCGACTCGATGCAGACGGCGTGCAGATACCGGGCACCGAATATTCCAGCGATCTGCGACCGCCTGCGCAGATCAGTGTCTTTGCCGCGGCTCTTGCTCTTAGCGCGACTTCAACCACGGACACACGCGCGCTCAATGGTTTCGTCACCACTTTTCTCGCCGCCGGCACGACGATTACGGTGCACAACGTCAACTCCGATGCGGTCACATTGCCCGCTGATCTGAACAGTCCCGTGAATGCGTCGCTGCGAATTCTGCGAATCGCGCTTGCGGTCGGACCATCTGGCCCAACAGGTTTCACCGGAGCAACCGGATTTACGGGCCCGACTGGGGCGACCGGCGCGACCGGCTTTACAGGATCGACTGGGCCGACCGGCGCGACCGGCTTTTAGTAGAGGCGAGGTCGCGAGACTTCCGATTGCGCGGACGAGCGCAACCAACCGCACGACAGTTGGAATGATGGAAGTGTCCTCACGTGCCTTACGAATTCGAGCGGTTTGCGGAGCCGCGTTACTTTGCAGCGCCGTTGGTCTGGCCTACGCGAATCATTTCCAGAATGCGTTCCACTTCGATGACGCGCACACGATTGTAAACAACTCTGCGATTCGCAATATTTGGAACATCCCGCGTTTTTTCTGCGACGCGACGACGTTCAGTTCGTTGCCGAGTAACCAGTCGTATCGGCCACTCGTCTCGACATTACTTGCCATTAGTTACTCGCTAGGCGGCCTCGAGCCATTTTGGTTTCACGTGGCGATCTTTGCGTTGTTCATCGCTCTGACGTTGCTGCTCGCTTTTGTCATTCAACATCTGGGCGGTCACGCGTCGATCGCAATTTTCGGGGCGGCTCTCTTCGCGCTGCATCCTGCTAATGCCGATACGGTGAATTACATCATCGCGTCGTCGGAGATCATGGCCGCACTCGGCGTCGTCAGCTCATTCGCGCTCTACTTTATTTTAGCGCAACATCGCTGGCGGTATGTTTGTGCGGCGCCCGCCGCTCTTGCTGTTCTGGCAAAGCCGACCGCGGCGATTTTCCCGGTTCTTTTCGCAGTATATTACGCGGTCTTTGTTCAACCCGGCCCCCGCCGTTCGCGGCGAACTTTCTGGCGGGAAATTACTCCGCCTTTCGTGCTGTGCGGCACTGTTCTGGCACTCGTCCAACGGATGACGCCGCCTTCGTGGGTTTCAGGCGCGGCCAGCAGACACGACTATTTAATGACGCAGCCGTTTGCCACGTTGCTCTATTTTCGAACGTTCGTTTGGCCGGCCGGTCTCTCCGCGGACTATGATTTGCGCGCGGTTACGCGCATAGGCGACCCGCGCTGCGCGACCGGGCTGGCGTTTGTCGCGTTGATGATCGCGGGAGCGTGCTACGCGCTTCGTTTTTCCAAGACTCGGATGATCGGGTTCGGGCTGCTCTGGTTTGTGCTGGCGTTGCTACCGACGTCGCTCTTCCCACTGGCTGAGGTAATGAACGATCATCGCACTTTCCTTCCCTACATCGGTCTGGCGATCAGCGCGGCCGGCGCATTACAACTTTTCATCCCACTATTCGCCGTCACAACGAAGTGGAAGGGAATCGTCCTAACGTGCCTTGCGGCAATGCTTCTCTGCACCTCGGCGGTGGCGACCTTCCGCCGTAACCAAGTGTGGCAAAGCGAGGAAACACTTTGGCATGACGTCGTCGAGAAAAGCCCACGCAATGGGCGTGGCTTGATGAACTACGGCAATACGTTGATGGCCCGGGGCGATTTTATAAGCGCGCTCGACTGCTTTCATCGCGCCCGCGTTTTCACGCCGAACTATTCGTATCTCCTGATTAATCTGGCGATTGCGGAAAGCGCCACTGGGGATCGTGGTGCCGCGGAAGAGGATTTCAAACAAGCGCTTCGTCTCGCGCCTTCTTCGCCATCCAGTTATATCTATTACGGTCGCTTTCTGTTGGAAGCGACGCGACGAGCGGAGGCGCTCGCTTTGCTGCAAAAAGCCGTCGCGTTGAGCCCGTCCGACGTGACGGCTACGGAACTGCTGCACGAGGCGGAAGCGCCGGGCGACCTGTCTGCGGATAATGCCGAAGCATGGCTGACGCGGAGCTTGCGCCTTTACCAGCAGGGCCATTACCTCGAAGCGATCGCCGCGTGCCGCGAAGCGCTCGCGCAGCGACCTGATTACGCTGAGGCGTGGAACAACATCGGCGCGTCGTATAACAACCTGGAGCGCTACGACGATGCCGTTGAAGCGTGCGAGGCAGCGTTGCGTTGCCGGCCGGACTTCGAATTAGCGCGAAATAATCTGCAATACGCACGCGAACGACAAGCTTCGCGCCGGAAGTAAGCGCTACCGATTAATTTGGTAGTAATCGCCATTTCGCAGCCGCACCGTGTAGATGCAATCGGTGACGGAGGCGAGAAGCTGGCGATAACGATCCTCACTCTGGCGCGCCGCCTCCTCGGCTTTAACCAGCTCAGGTTCCAAAGCGAGAGATCATAACAGCGCTACGGCGGCGCGTCGCGAGTAGTTGATTCGTTTGCGTCATGCACGATCTCGCCGCCGATTACAGTCATCTCGCAGCGCGTTTTCAGAATTTCCGGCTCGGAGATTTTCATGATGTCGGCGGAGAGAATGGTCAGGTCGGCGAGTTTGCCTTCTTCGATTGACCCTTTTTCGTTCTCCTCGAACGCAGCGAAGGCAGCGTTGATGGTAAACATTTTGAGCGCTTCCGCGCGCGTGACGGCTTGCTCCGGATGCCAGCCTTCGTGCTGTTCGCCCTTGATACTTTTGCGCGAAACGGCCGCATAAAATTCAATCATCGGCTCGCCGCGTTCGACCGGGGCATCGGAGCCGCCGCAAATCGTGGCGCCGGATTTTATGAGGCTGTTCCAGGCGTACGCACCCGCCAGTCGCTCGAGGCCGAGACGTGCCGGCGCAAAGAAAAGGTCGCTGATGGCGTGGGAAGGTTGCATTGAGGCAATGACGCCAAGTTTGCCAAAACGGGGAATATCCGGCGCACTCAGAATCTGGGAATGCTCGACGCGCCACCGCGGATTGGGTGCACCTTTCAGCGCATTTTCGTAAAGATCGAGAATAAGGCGGTTGGCGCGATCACCGATGGCGTGAGTTTCGACCTGGATTTTGTGCGCCGCAGCTGCTGCCAACATCGGTTTCAAGGCGGATTCTTTTTGCGTGAGATAGCCCGCCGTTTCCGGCTTATCCGAATAAGGCGCGAGTAGGGCCGCTCCGCGCGAACCGAGCGCACCGTCGAACACGACCTTAATCGTGCGTTGAGTGAAATGGTGGTCGAACGCATTCAACGTTGGACCTTCCTTTAATAATTGATTGGCGCCTTCGCCCGGGCCGTAGACCGCGTTGTAGATACGAAGTTTCATTTTATGCGCCGCAAAAGCGCGGCGAATGAGTTGCCCATCCGACAATTCGCTGCCGGCGTTCTGGATCTCGCACCAACCGAGTTCGATCTCGCGCTCAACGCCGATAAGCAGCGCCTGTTCTCGGTCCGCTTCGGTCTGTTTCGGCAGATGTTTCGCGACGAGATCCTGCGCGCGATCGAGCAGCATCCCGGTCGGCTCGCCGTTTTGTTTTAAAACTTGGCCGCCAAATGGATCCGGCGATTCCCGCGTGATTCCAGCTACTTGCAGTGCTGCGGAATTTGCGACCGAGGCGTGACCATCCGCTCGCTCCAGCAAAACCGGGTTGTCCGGCGCGATTTTGTCGAGATCAGCGCGCGTCGGAAATTGCGGCGGCTTCCAAAAGGTCTCGATCCAGCCGCGACCGGTGATCCACTGGCCGTGTTCGGTTTTTGCGACCCGCTCTTTCACTTTCGCGAGAAAATCTTCGCGAGAATTTGTTCCTTCGAGGTTGAGATTCAGTTCGCGCTCGCCGATTCCAAAGATGTGACAATGCGAATCGGTCAATCCCGGCACCACGGTTTTGCCGTGGAGATCGATGACGCGCGTGCCGTCGGCGCGCAGCTGCAACGCTTCTGCGTTCGAACCGACAAAGCTGATCGTGTTGCCCTCGATCGCGATCGCCTCCGCGTGCGAATTCTTGGCGTCGACGGTGTAGACGTTTCCGTTAATGAAAATCAAATCCGCAGGTTCCGGTGTCGCGCGGGCGATCCCGGCCGTTGCGAGAAGAAATATGACCGCCGCCAGCCCGAGCGACTTGTGCGCCGGAACCTTGGCGTAGGCTCTGATGCGCTTTGCTCGGGATGACGGAAAAAAGAATCGCATGGCTCAACATTTCTCCGTCATCCCGAGCGAAAGTCGAGGGACCCCGTCGCTGAACGCGGGTGTTGATCGCTCTTGACGCCACGGGGTCCCTCGGCTTCCGCTCGGGATGACCGAACGAGGAGATTCGCCCGCGCGCAGACCACGTGTGAACAAATCGCGCAAATACACAATTTTGTTTTGCCAATGCTGACTCGATTTATAGAGTCAGCTTTCCCCTCAGTCGCTCCTGACAAAATCCCAAACTTTTCCCAGCGCCTGAACGCTTCACATTTTAAAACTCAACCCGGCCCGTTCTTAATTCGGCGGCTGCTCGTATCACGCGCGGTCCGCTAGTTTTATGGCGAATTTTTTTCCGCGTTGGACAAACTGGCTGCCGCTCAAGATCGCGATCTGTGCCGGCGCGGTCGTGACTGGGCTGACCGGCGCGACCTGGTATTACATTACGCCGAAATATACGCGGGTCGGTTACGAGCCGATTCAACCGGTGCCGTTCCAGCACGATCTTCACGTCTCGCAGCTCGGAATGGATTGCCGTTATTGCCACAGCTTCGTGGACGTCGCGGCGCACTCCAATATCCCAAACACGCAAACCTGCATGGCGTGTCACCAGCAAATCCAAAAAGGAACCGCGAAACTCGAGCCCGTCCGTGCCAGCTGGAAAACCGGCAAGCCGATCGAGTGGGTGCAGATTCATCGGACGCCCGATTACGTCTTCTATAATCATAGCGCGCACGTGAATCGCGGGATCAGCTGTGCCAGTTGCCACGGCGATGTGAATCACATGTCGGTTGTTTATCACGCGAAACCGCACAGCATGGCGTGGTGTTTGGAATGCCATCGCAAGCCGGAAAACTTCCTGCGGCCGGAGGATCAGATCACGAATCTTGATTGGAAGGCGGATGACGTGAAGCCGGCTGCGTTTGTCGCCAAGTACGGCCAACCGAATGGCGTCCAGGAAGACTGGTCCAAGAAAGAGAAACTTACGCAGCACGAAATCGGGACGACGTTAAAAGAGCGCTGGAACATTCAGCCGCCCGTGAATTGCCAGGGGTGTCACCGATGAGTTCATTGCGCGACAAATTCATTCCGGAGGGACTCGCCGCGGCGAGTCCCTGCGGGAGCAATCGACGCGTTGCGCGGAGGAATTTGCGATGAAGCGCATTTTACAACATCCAGCCGAGCAGCTGACCGGGAAACGTTACTGGCGCAGCGTCGGCGAGTTGAGCGACACGCCGGAATTTCGTTCGTGGCTTGAGCGCGAATTTCCAGCCGGCGCCGCCGAGATCGAGGGCGACGACTGGTCGCGTCGAAGCTTTTTGAAATTGATGGGCGCTTCGACCGCGCTCGCCGGATTCGGTCTCACCAGCTGCCGCCGCCCTGAGATGCATCTGGTGCCATTCACCAAGAGCGCGGAATGGACGATTCCGGGCAAACCACTTTACTACGCGACTGCGATGCCCCGTCGCACGGGCGCACTTCCGCTTGTCGTGACGACGGTCGATGGCCGGCCAATTAAAGTAGAAGGCAATCCGCTTCATCCAGCGAGTGGCGGTGCCACCGACGCGTTTGCCCAGGCTTCGGTGCTTGATCTCTACGATCCGGCGCGCTCGAAACGTTTTGTTAACAAGGGCAAGGCTTCGGATCGTGGGGCCTTCGAGACATATATAAGTGAGTTGCGCGATCGGATCGGTGCTGGCGAAGGGCTCGCGTTCCTCGTCGAGGAAACGTTATCGCCGACGCGGGAACGTCTTCGCACCGAGCTGGAAAAGGCATTTCCGCAGATGCGCTGGTGCACGTACGAGCCGCTTTTGAGCGAGGCGCAGAATTACGCCACGCAAAGCAGTTTTGGCGCGAACACCAAGCTGACGCCGCGGATCGAGCGCGCCGATGTGATTCTCGCGCTCGATAGCGATTTTGTGGATTGCGCGGAAGGCGATGTTGCGTCGGTGCGCGGTTTCAGTTCGCGACGTCGTGTCACTTCCGCGAAGGACACCATGAATCGGCTCTACGTGGTCGAGAACCGGTTCACGTTGACTGGATCGATGGCCGATCATCGCTTGCGAATTCCGGCGAGCCAGATTCCCGCCTTCACCTACGCGCTGGCGACGAAGATCGGCGGCGCCACCAGTGACGCTGCGCTCGGTGGCCTGCTTGGTGCATTGCAGGCTCCAACCAATGCGATGGCGTTCGACGAAGCGTGGATCGCGGAAGTTGCGGCTGATCTCGTCGCGAAATCAGGCGCGAGCCTCGTGCTCGCCGGTTCGCAGCAACCCGTCATCGTGCAGTTGCTGGCCTACGGTATGAATGCGGCGTTGAAAAATATCGGTCGCACATTGTTGGTGCGCGATTTCGCGCGCAATCCGAAGTCGATCAGCATCCTGCAGCTCGCAGCCGACATGGCGGCGGACCGCATCAAGCAACTTTTCATATTCGGCGGCGACCCGGTCTTCAACGCTCCGCGCGCCGTCGCCACGCTTCCCGAAACAAATTCGCCGCTCGATTGGGCTGACCTCCAGAAGAAAGTGCCGGATGTGGTGCGGCTCGGTTATTACGAGGACGCAACGTCGTCCCTGAGCCAGTGGCACATTCCGCAGTCGCATTATTTGGAATCGTGGGGCGATGCGCAAACCGCTGACGGCGGCTACGTTGCCGTGCAGCCGATGATCATGCCGCTCTTCGGTGGGCTGTCGGATTTGCAGGTGATGAATGCGTTGCTGGGGCGTCCGCAGGTCGATGGGCCGGAGCTGGTGCAGGACACTTTCCGCACGACCGCGCCACCGGGAGATGCGCCGACTGCCTGGTCGAAATTCTTGCGCGACGGATTTGCTGCGCACGTTTCCGTTCGCGATAAAACGGCGGCGTTCAATGGCGCTGGAGCCATCGGAACTTTGCCGCCCTGGACGCCAGCGGCTCCACCGACTGCGGAATCGCCGGAAATCGTTTTCGTTCGTGACTACTCGATCGATGACGGCCGTTACATCAACAACGCCTGGCTGCAGGAGTTGCCCGACCCAATCACGAAACTGACCTGGGACAACGCCGCGCAAATTAGCCCGGCCTTCGCCACGAAGCTCGGCGTCCGCAATGGCGATCTGATCAGCATCAACGTCACCGATGCGGTCTCTGCTAAGGACAATAAGGAGATTGCGCGTGAACTTGTCATCGCCGCCCAGGTCTCACCAGGTCACGCCGATAACTCGGTCACCATTCCGCTTGGCTATGGTCGGAAACAAACCGGACCCGCCGGCGAAGACGCAGGATTTAACGGCTACCTTTTGCGCACGGCGGCGAATCCACATTTCATCGTCGCCGACGGCAAGACGGTAAAGTCCGTCAGCGTCACGAAATCAGGCGGCACCTATCCGCTCTCGATCACGCAGGAACATTGGAGCATCGAAGGTCGCGGGCTGGTCCGTGAAGCGACGATTGAGCGTTACCGCGAAGATAATGATTTCGTGAAAAAAATTGCTGGCGACGAAGAGTTGCCGGCGAATCTGCCGTCGCTGTATGCGCATCCGCCGCTCACTTCGGTGCATCAATGGGGGATGGCGGTTGACCTGAACACCTGCACCGGTTGCAGCGCGTGCGTCATTGCCTGCCAGGCGGAAAATAACATTCCGGTCGTGGGAAAACTTCAGGTGTCGCATGGGCGTGCGATGCACTGGATGCGGATCGATCGTTATTACGCGAGCCGGCGCGGATTTAGCCAGGACAACGGCGAAATGCCCGAAGATCCGGAAATCGTGCACGAGCCGATGATGTGTCAGCACTGCGAGAATGCGCCGTGCGAAACCGTATGTCCGGTCAACGCAACCGTCCACAGCGAGGATGGCCTGAACATCATGGCCTACAACCGCTGCATCGGGACCCGTTATTGCGCGAATAACTGTCCGTTCAAGGTTCGGCGCTTCAATTACTTCGATTACCAGCAACGACCGGTCGGCAAAAAGAAAATCTCAGGCAACTTTGGCGTTTATCAGGAATATCTCGGACCGCTGACCGAGAAAGGCGCGCCCGATATCACGAAGATGCGCAACAATCCGAACGTCACCGTTCGCATGCGCGGCGTGATGGAGAAATGCACGTATTGCGTGCAGCGCATCGAGGAAGCGAAGATCTCGGCGCACGTCCGCGCGGGAGCGTCGGACAACACGCGGATCGCGCGCGACTCATTCACGAGTGCGTGCGCGCAGGCGTGCCCGACGGAAGCGATTACTTTCGGCGACATTGCGGATCCCGAGAGCCGCGTCTCGAAGATCAAAGCGCAGGACCGAAATTATCGGCTGCTCGAATATTTGAACGTGAAAACTCGTACGAGTTATCTTGCGCGAATTCGCAACCCGAATCCGAAGATGCCGGACGCGGGGAACATCGGCGTCGCGAGTCCGGTCGAGCATGAAGCGAATGGAACGGTTCATGGTTATAACGAACACGACAAAGGGACGCTGAATCCGGGCGAGAAGCCGGAAGAACCGGCACAAAGAACGGAGGAGCGGAAGTAATGGCGATGCTCCTGCAAACCACCCGTCATCCCGAGCGAAGCGCAAGCGAAGTCGTGGGACCCCGCCGAGTTAGTCGAACGCTCCGGATAACTGTGAGCGGCGCAGCTCTCCTCTGTCATCCTGAGCGGAGCGAAGGACCTCGCAAATGGTCCACCGCTTCCGCGAACCGCGTCGCGACATTTGCAGGTCACGTATCGCGTGCTTGGGAAAATCGTGACCTGATGCGAGGTCCTTCGCCGTCTTCGCGGCTCAGGATGACAGAAGGGGTCTCACGTATATCTGACGTGGTGAGCTGCCCTCAGCAATCCGCAATCGTCAATCAGAACTCAGCAATTCACTAATGGACGCTTCCGCCATAGCTCCAGACGTGCTTGCCGCCGAAGCTTCGAGCTCGGTTGAGCGGCCGCTCGCGCGAGTGCCGCTGGTGTTGAACCAGCGCAATTTCGCCTGGCTCACCGAGCGTATTGCCGGGGTCGTAGAAGGCCCAGCCCCGCGCTGGTGGTGGGTGGCGTTCGCGGTCTGCGCTGGGGTCGCGGGTATCGGTCTTTTCTGCCTCGGCTACCAGATTTCGACCGGCGTTGGAACATGGGGTCTGAACCATCCGGTCGGCTGGGCGTGGGACATTACCAACTTCGTTTTCTGGATCGGTATCGGACACGCCGGCACTCTGATTTCCGCGATTCTATTTCTGCTGCGACAAAAATGGCGCACGTCGATCAATCGCGCGGCGGAAGCGATGACGTTGTTCGCGGTCATTTGCGCTGCGATTTTTCCCGGGGTGCACGTCGGGCGCGTCTGGATGGCGTGGTTCATGGCGCCGCTTCCGAACAACTACGGGATCTGGCCGAACTTCCGCAGTCCGCTGTTGTGGGACGTCTTCGCCGTATCTACCTACTTCACCGTTTCGGTGCTCTTTTGGTACACGGGATTGATTCCGGATCTCGCGACGTTGCGCGATCGCGCGACCTCGAAGGTTAAAAAATTCCTCTTCGGGCTTTTCGCCGTCGGCTGGCGCGGTTCGAACCGCAACTGGCGCCATTACGAGATGGCATATCTTTTGTTAGCTGGACTTTCGACGCCGCTCGTTCTCTCGGTCCACAGTGTCGTCTCTTTCGACTTCGCTACCTCGATCATTCCCACGTGGCATACCACCATTTTCCCGCCCTACTTCGTCGCGGGCGCAATCTTCGGCGGCTTCGCCATGGTGCTGACCCTGATGATCCCGGCGCGCGCAATTTTCAAACTGCACGACATCATTACGCCGCAGCACGTCGACAAGATGGCCAAGATCATTTTGCTGACCGGCTCCATCGTTTCCTACGCCTACGCGATGGAATTTTTCATCGCGTGGTATAGCGGCAATCAATACGAGCGTTTCGCTTTCTGGAATCGCGTGTTCGGTCCCTACTGGTGGTACTGGTGGGTCGGCATGCTCTTCTGCAATGCGATGTCGCCGCAGCTCTTCTGGTTTAAGTGGTGCCGGCGAAATGTCTACGTCGTCTACTTCGTCTGCATGTGCGTGAACGCCGGCATGTGGTTCGAGCGTTTCATCATCATCGTGGGCGGTTTGCATCGCGATTTCATCCCGTCGTCATGGGGAATGTTCCATCCCACGTGGGTCGATATCTGGACCTTTGTCGGCACGTTTGGAATCTTCATGTCCCTCTTCCTTCTTTTCATTCGATTCCTGCCGATGATCGCGATGAGTGAAGTGAAAATTGTATTGCCGGAAGCGGACGCACACCACGTCTCGCCGGGTGAACGTCATGTCGTCGCAGCGGGCGGAGGAACTGGCACATGAGGACTCCGGCCGGCAATAAAGTTTACGCGATGGCGGCGGAATTCCCGAGCGCGAGCGCTTTGTACGAAGCGGCAAAACGCGTCCGCGACGCCGGTTTTAAACGCTGGGACGTCTACTCGCCATTTCCGATTCACGGAATGGATGGCGCGATGGGACTCGGTAAATCGTGGTTGAGCGCCGCCGTTTTAGTGGGCGGCGTGACGGGGCTTTTGACGGCGATGATTCTCGAATTCGGCCCGTCGTGGTTCATCTATCCGTTGATCGTGCACGGGAAGCCCTTCACCTGGCGCACGGTGCCTGCGTTTTTCCCGATCATGTTTGAGCTGACGATTCTGTTCGCAGCGTTCGCGGCCTTCTTCTCGATGTTGCTCATGAACGGCCTGCCGCGCTGGAATCATCCGGTGTTCAACTGGCAACGATTTGCGCGCGCGACGAACGATGGATTTTTTCTCGTGATCGAGGCGCGCGATCCGCGTTTCACTGAGCTGGAAGCGCGCGAGCTGCTCGAGGGTTCCGGCGGCCAGCACATCACGATCATTCACGACGAAGACTGATATGTTGCGCGCCTTTTTTCTCATCTTCGGATTGATCGCGGTGACGATTGTCGCGATCGCCGGCTTCCGCGGTGAACACACCACGCGGGAACCCTGGGAAATTTTCCCTGACATGGTGCGCCAGATGAAAGTGCGCGCGCAGGCTCCGCTCGGATTTTTTGCCGATAATCGCGGTGCGCGCGTTCCGGTGGCGGGGACGGTGCCAATCGGATATGCGATGCCAAATCCAAACATCGCGCCGGTGGCGGGCGCGGCGGCGGTTCCCGGGGAGCAGAAGGAAACTCAGCGCGTCTCGTTCAGTGTCGGCACCGATTATTACAACACCGGCAAAATGAGCGCGACTAACTGGGGAACCGGAATTCCGATCGCGGTCACGCCTGAGCTTATGCTGCGCGGTCAAGAGCGATTCAACATTAACTGCGCGATTTGCCACGGTTCGGTCGCAGGCGGGAACGGAATGGCAAAACAATATGGTCTAGCCACGATCGTCAGCCTTCAGGACGAACGCATTCGCAACATGGCGGACGGCGAAATTTTCGACACCATCACCCACGGCAAGAATACGATGATGTCGTACGGCCCTAACGTGAACGTCGCGGACCGCTGGGCGATCATCGCGTATCTCCGGGCGTTACAGCGCAGTCAGAATGCGGCTGCGGGCGACGTGCCGCCCGAACACCAGGCGGAACTCAAATGAGCGAACGTTCTCAAACAGTTCCGACGCCGGAAGGTGAGTACTTCGAAGCGAATCGCTTCGCTAATCTCTCTGTCATTCTCGGGATCGGCGCCGTGGTTGGGCTGATCCTCTGCCTCATCGGCGGTTTCATCTCGCCCTTGCAGTTCAGCTTCTCCTACCTCTTCGGTTTCTTTTACTTTTTCACGCTCTGCTGCGGTGCGTTGTTCTGGATCATCGTCCATCACGCCACCGATGCGGAATGGTCCGTCGTCGTCCGCCGACAACTCGAGAACATTGCGGTCCTGATCGTTGTCCTCGCGTTTCTCTTCATTCCGATACTCCTGCTTAGTCATTATCTTTTCGACTGGTTGAACGTGCCGGTAGGAAAAGATCCGGCGCTTGATATGAAGCGGCTGTATCTGAACTGGCCCTTCTTTGTGGGCCGCGCCTTCGGTTACTTTGTTTTGTTAAGTGCGGTTGCGTTATTGATGCGCCGATTCTCAACTGCGCAGGATAAGGATGGCAATCCACGCTGGACGATCATGATGCGCAAACTGGCGTTCGCCGGTCTGATCGCGTTTGGATTTTGTCTTACCTTTGCGGCCGTCGACTGGTTGATGGGACTGAATTATCGCTGGGTCTCCACGATGTGGGGCCCGTACATTTTCGCCGGCGCAGCGGGCGCGTCGATGTCGCTGCTCGTGCTCATCATCACGGCCTTGCGCAAGGCTGGATATCTGGCCGACATCGTGACGATCCAGCACTACCACGTGATGGGAAAATGGATGTTCGCCTTCTCAGTTTTCTGGGCCTACATCGGATTCAGTCAGTACATGCTCTATTGGTATGCGAACATTCCGGAGGAAACGCAGTATTTCATCGTCCGAAACACCGCGACGTGGTGGCCGCTGAGCCTGTTGCTCGTGTTCGGTCGCTTCTTTGGCCCGTTCGCGATTTTGCTGCTGCAATCCATTAAGAAACAACCAAACAAGCTTAGTCTTGTCGCGGGCTGGATCCTGTTCATGCAGCTGCTCGACATTTACATCATCGTGCTGCCGTCATTGCACGGCACGGGCGTCCATCTCAGCATCTGGGACTTGGTTTGCCCGGTCGCAATCGGCTGCACGCTCGGTTTCGTGTTTCTGCGCATCCTTCCGCGTAAATCGATCTTCCCCACCCGTGACCCGCGCCTACTCGAGTCGCTCCGAACGACTAATTAACCGTGAGCCAGACCGAAACTCTCACAGATATTCATCGGCGCCGGGAACCACTGACCGCGTGGCTCGGAGTCGTGCTGCTCTTTCTCGTCTTTGGTCTGCTGGTCTGGGTGATCTGTGCCGCGATGCCGCGTGGCGATTCCTACGAAGGGAAACGCGCGCAGGTTCGGACGGAGAAGCTAAAGACCGCGCGTGCTGATTTCGATAAATCGCTGGGCACTTACGAATGGGTCGATAAGACCAAAGGTGTTGCGCGCGTCCCGATTGATCGCGCAATGGAATTAACGATGGCCGACCTCGCCCAGAAGAAACCCATGGCCGCCGGGCCCATTGCCGCGCCTCCCCCTGCAGCGCCTGTTAAAGACGCGGGATCCGCCAACGCGGCACCAGCTCCATCCGCGCCGCCTGCTCCGGCGGCCTCGGCAAAGCCAGGCGCGATTGTCGGGCCGACCAGCGAAATTCATTCTCAAAACGCGGCCGCGGCAAATCCTACGAACGCGCAACCAAGTACGCAGCCGGGCGCCGCCGCCACGCCCGCCGCGTCGCCACCGGCTCCTTCCGCGCAGGCCCCGGTGAAGCCGAACGCATCGCCCAATGCCACGCCGGTGCCGTCCGCCGCGGGCAGCCCGCTGCCGGTCCCAGGAAAATCTCCCTAACGACTTTTAAAAATGGACGTCACTGAAATTCCACTCAAAGCCCCGCCGGTCATGACGAGCGACGTGCGCGCAAATGACGTTGAGAACGTGGAGCGAGCATTGATCGATGCGTCGACCCGGGTGCCGGTGCTGGTGTTCTACACTTCGGCAATTGTGTGGCTGCTCCTCGGCACCCTCGTCGCTGCGCTGGTTTCGTTCAAAATGCACGCCCCGGATTGGCTGGCTAATTGCAGCTGGCTCACCTGGGGACGCGTTCGGCCCGCGCATACGAACATCATGGTCTACGGCTGGGGCTGCATGGTCGGAATGGGCACCGCGATCTGGCTGATGGCGCGCCTGTGCCGGGCCACGTTGCGTTACCCGTTGCTGCTTGTCGCTGGTGCGGCGCTTTGGAATCTCGGCGTTCTGATCGGAGTTGGATGCGTGCTGGGCGGAGAAAGCACTGGTTATCAATGGATGGAGTTTCCTCCCTACGCCGCTCTCATTTTATTCATTGCCTACACCCTGATTATGTCGTGGGCGGTGATGATGTTCCGCTTCCGTCGCGGCGACCAGATTTACATCACGCAATGGTATCTGCTCGGCGCGTTCCTTTGGTTTCCATGGGTGTATGCCGCCGCG
>JBBQHM010000015.1:0-30235 GCA_038323965.1 Chthoniobacterales bacterium
CAAGGTTCGCTATCTGCGCTCGCTGATCGAGGCGGGATTCAAACACATTGACGCGGTGAGCTTTGTTTCACCGAAAGCCGTTCCGCAAATGTCGGACAGCGAAGAAGTGCTCGCGCAACTCGCTCCGCCGCGAGACGTCGAGATCATCGGCATCGTGGTCAATGAGAAAGGTGCGGACCGCGCGATTCAAACTGGCGCGGTTACGACGCTCGGATATCCCTTTTCGGTCTCGGAAACATTTTTGCGCCGAAACCAGAACCAATCGCTCGACGAGAATATCGCGGTGCTGCGAACAATCACGGAGCGAGCGAACGAGGCTGGTCTACAGATGGTTGCCTATATTTCGATGGCGTTCGGCAATCCTTACGGCGACGAATGGAGCGAGCGACGCGTGGCCGATGCGGCGCGAAAGATTACGGAAGCCGGCGTTCGCACGATATCGCTCGCGGACACTGCTGGCATTTCCGATCCGCGGCGAGTTGGCGAGTTGGTCGCGACGTTGATTAATGCCTGCCCCGACTGCGAAGTCGGAGTGCATCTACATAGCGCGCCAGGCGATGTCGTCGCGAAGGTGCTGGCGGCGTACGATGCGGGATGTCGGCGGTTCGATGCTGCGCTTGGCGGGCTCGGCGGATGTCCGTTCGCGCAGGATGCACTTGTCGGCAACATCCCGACCGAGTCGGTTTTCAGCGCGCTAGCGCAGCGGGGAATGAAATTGCCAATGCAGGCCCAACTGGAAGCCGCACTTGCGATGAACGGCGCAATTGGCTCCGAGTTTTCCGGCTAGCTTGCGTCGGCTTGCCAGCGCGGAGCGCGTTTCTCGAGAAACGCGGCGATTCCTTCCTTCGCTTCATCGGATTCGCGCGCTTCCATGTGGTAGCGCAACGCGAGCGCGACATCTTCGCGCACGGACGACGACCAAAGTTCCTCGATCAGTCGCTTCGTCTGCACGGAAGCGCCGGGTGCGTTTTGTAAAATTGCCTTCGCGATCTTTGTCGTTTCGCCCTCCAGCTCCTCCGGTGCGACGACCCGCGTAACGAGACCGATTTCTTTCGCGCGGTCCGCCCCGATGAGTTCGCCAGTGAGAAGCAATTCGCGAATATCACGCTCGCGTAATTGGCGTCGCAGAAACGTCATCACGAGTCCCGCGACCAGTCCGCGCTGACCTTCGGGATAACCAATCTTGGTGTGTTTCGCAGCCACCACGAAATCACAGGCGGACATGATTCCCGCGCCGCCCGCCACGGCCGCACCGTGGATCTGCGCGATCGTGATCAATCGTGTTTCGGCAATCGTCCGCAGAGTTTGCGCTACCATTTCGGCGGAGCGATGCGCATCCTCCGTCTGGAGTGTTTCCTGTAAATCGAGTCCGGCGCAAAACGCCTTGCCCGCGCCGCGCAGGATAAGAATGCGCCGCTTCTCGTCCGCGGCAGCGGCGTCGATGGCCGCACAAAGCTCGGTTAGCAATTCGATCGTCAGCGCATTACGACGCTCCGGGCGATTCAATGTCGCGATGGTAATCCGGCTGTCGCTTTGATCGACGAGAATGGTGGGCATTAGGTCAGACCTGAATGACGCCGGTATGGAAACGCGCTTTGGGGGTTGGCCGCGAGACGTAGCCGAGTAAACGCGTGAGGACGACGCGTGTTTCGTGCGGCTGAATGATCGCGTCGACCCAGCCCCGCGCGGCGCCGTAGCGGATGTCGGTTTGCTCTTGGTAACTCGCCTTCACTTTCTGGCGCAGCTCATCGAGTTCCTTCGGCGTCGATTTCTTGTCACCGCGTTCCTGAGCGCGCGCCAGCACGCTGAAAACTGTGTCAGAGGCCTGTGCGGCGCCCATCACCGCATAGCGCGCATTAGGCCACGCGATGATAAAGCGCGGATCGTAGGCCTTGCCGCAGAGCGCATAATTTCCCGCGCCGAATGATCCGCCGACCACCACGGTAATTTTCGGAACAGTGGAATTGCTGACCGCGCTTACGAGCTTCGCGCCACTGCGGATGATACCACTTTGCTCGGCGTCCTTACCGACCATGAAACCCGTCACATCCTGAAAGAAAATTATCGGCACCTGCATTTGGTTGCAGTCCATGATGAAGCGCGCGGCTTTATCCGCGCTATCGGCGTAGATGACGCCGCCCATTTGGATGCCTTCCGTTTTGGTGCGGACCTGATGTCGCTGATTAGCGACGATGCCGACGGGTCGACCTGAAATCCTGGCGTAGGCCGTGACGAGAGTTTTGCCGTAATCGGCTTTGTATTCGTCGAGCGAATCGCGATCGATAATCGACGCGAGCAAGTCTCGCGCGTCGTATTGTTTTCGACCGTTCGGATCAATCAAATCGTAGACCGCGTCGGGCGGCTGCGCGGGCGAAGTGTCGATTGCGCTGGCCTGATCTTTAGGTTGCGCCTCGGGCAACAGCGCGACGAGTGAACGCAGACGTTTCAGGCAGGACTCGTCGTCCTTCTCGTAGAAATCGACGGTGCCGCTGACCTCGGAGTGCATTTTAGCGCCGCCGAGTTCTTCCTGCTCCACGATCTGGCCGATGGCAGCTTTGACCAGGGACGGCCCGGCGAGATAGAGACCGCTGCCTTCCGTCATCAAAATTTTGTCGCAGAGCACTGGCAGATACGCGCCGCCCGCGACGCAGTTTCCCATGATGGCCGCGAACTGCGGCAGCCCCGCCGCCGAGATGACAGAGTTGTTGCGAAAGATTCGCCCAAAATCGTCTTCGTCCGGGAAAATCTCATCCTGCATCGGCAGAAACACGCCGGCGGAATCGACGAGATAAAGAATCGGCAAGGCACATTCGAACGCGACGCGTTGAGCACGCAGTAGTTTTTTGCAGGTCGCGGGAAAAAATGCCCCCGCTTTCACGCTGGCGTCATTCGCGATAATCATGCACGGAACGCCGTGCACATTCGCGATACCGGCGACGGTGCCGGCCGCGGCGATGTTCCCCCATTCGCGATACATTTTGTAGGCAGCCCAGAGGCCGAGCTCGAAGAATTCAGCGCCCGGATCGATCAGTTGCGCGATGCGTTCGCGCGCGGGCAGTCGACCCAGTTTTCGCTGCCGCTCAATGCCCGCTTTGCCGCCGCCTTCGCGCAGGACCGCCTCCTCGCGCACGATTCCCGCGCAGCGGTCGCGAAGAGTTTCGTCAGGCGAAGGGGCGGCGCGATTCATGAGGCGAAGGAGGCTTAATCCGGCGTGACGCGGACTTCAAGCGGGAGCGAAAGCTTTCGCGCCTAGTAAATATCGTTGTCGGACTGGAAACCCGATTCGTCGCGAATCGAGCGCAGGCGATTGCGACTCGCACGTTCGGATTCAGGGCGATTCAAGCGCTCGAGAGCGAATCGAACAACGAAGGGCACGGCCGCCAATGCGCCCACTGACATGAGGGCAATCGCCGTCGTATTACGCGCCGGGCGTTTGATCCGATCCGCCACGAGCATTCCTATCCCAAGCCCGAACGCGGTGCGCGTTAAGGTCAACAATCCGTCGAGCGGGAGTTGCTCGGCACTTTTCGAGATGGCTATCGGAAGCGGCATCGGATACTCATATACGTTCGGTCTGCGAAAAATAAATGGGAAATTGCGCAATGCCGGACGCCATCATGTGCATTAGCAATTGAGATGCCGAACGAGCTCTATGCACTCATTCTTGCCGGCGGCAGCGGCGAAAGATTCTGGCCACTGAGCCGGCGCGCCCGCCCGAAGCAGCTGCTGCGACTCGTTTCCGACCAGACTTTGCTCGAAGAGACGGTCGCCCGGCTCGACGGGATCGTGCCAAAAAAACGCATCCTTGTCCTGACCAACGTCGAACAGGAAGCCGCCGTGCGCGCATTACTGAAAGATTTGCCGGAGGAAAATATTGTGGCTGAGCCAGCCAAACGCGACACGGCGGCCGCAGTCGCGCTCGGTGTCGCCTGGGTGGCCGCGCGCGATCACGTCGCGACGATGCTGGTGCTGCCCGCGGATCACGTTATAAAAGATCGCGGCGAGTTTAAGAAGACGATCGCGATCGCCGCCAAGTGCGCGGAAGAACACAATGCGCTGGTGACGATTGGCGTAAAGCCGACTTCACCGCACCCCGGCTTTGGTTATATCGAACTCGGCACGTCCATTGCACTCGAGAGTGAGAAAGATCGCGTGTGTCAGGTTATCCGGTTTCGCGAGAAGCCAAATGCGGAACTGGCCGAGTCGTTTCTGCGGAAGGGAAATTTCCGCTGGAATGCAGGGATGTTCGTCTGGTCGGTTCCCACGATGCTGAGTCAATTCAACCGGCACGCACCGGAACTCGGCCGATTTATTGCGCGGGCACAGGCGCCCGGGAAATTCGCCGATGCGTTACGGACGACCTTTAGCAAGTTGCCGCGCATCTCCTTCGATTACGCGATCATGGAAAAAGCAGATCACGTGCTGGTGGTGGAAGCGAGCTTTGATTGGGACGACGTGGGCGGCTGGCAGGCGGTCGCGCGTTACATCGCGCATGATGACGAACAGAACGCCGCGAATTGCCCTTTAACTGCAGTCGATTCGACGAACAACATTATCTTCGCGGATGATGACGCGAGCGTTGCTCTGCTCGGAGTTCATAATCTAATCGTGGTCCGAACCAAAGATGCCGTGCTGGTTTGCCATCGGCACCAGGCAGAAAAGATCAAGAATCTGGTGGGCAAGTTGCCGGCGGACCTGCAGTAGCTCAATGAAGCGCGTTCTAGGAATCGACTTCGGACATGCGCGCATTGGGGTCGCAGCATCCGACGAGTTGCAGATGCTGGCGTTCCCTGTGGAAACAATCGCAAATAAAAATACGGGAGCAGTCGTGCAGCGCATCGCGCAGATCGCCAAAGAGAAGGATGCGGAAACGATCGTGGTGGGTTTACCCAGGCACATGAATGGCGAGTTGGGCGAGTCGGCGGCAGCTGCCTTGGAATTAGTTGAGAAACTCAAAACGGCGACTACGTGCACACTTCTGACGTGGGATGAGCGGCTCACAACGGTTGCTGCCACACGCGCGCTGCGGGAGAGTGGAAGGTCGGCGCGAAACTCCCGTGGAGTCGTCGATCAGGTCGCGGCCCAGGTGATTTTGCAGGGGTTTCTCGATCGAATGGCGACGTCGTCCCCGGGCTCTCCGCTCGAATGACGAAAGATCGACGACGGCTCAAACTCATTCTGAGTTATAACGGCGAGCCATTTGCAGGGTGGCAGTGCCAGGCGAACGGCAATGGAATTCAGGACCACGTCGAAGCCGCGTTCCGGCAGCTCTGCGGAGAAACGGTGCGTGTGCATGGCGCCGGTCGCACGGATGCTGGAGTGCATGCGTTCGCGCAATGTGCTCATGTTGATGTGCCGACCAAACGCTTCACTCCGGGGACTTGGTTGAATGGGCTCAACGCACTGCTGCCGCTCAAGATCAGGATCGAGCGCTGCATCGCCGCGCGATCGGATTTTCATGCGCGTTTCGACGCCACGGCCAAGACCTATCGCTATCGGATCTGGAATGCCGAGGTCCTGTCTGCTCTCGAGGTCGGCAGTGTCTGGCACGTCATTAGCCCGATCGACCGCGGAATTATGGCCGACGCTGCGCGGCAATTTGTTGGAAAACACGACTTCGCCGCCTTCACCGCGAATCGCGGACATCCGGTGACCGATACCGTCCGCACGATCAAATCGGCGAAAGTGCGAACGCGGGGAGCGCTAATTGAAATCGAATTTTCCGGGGATGGTTTTCTTTACAAAATGGTGCGGCTCCTCGTCGGGACTTTGGTGCGCTGCGCCACCGGCAAAGACCGTCTGGAAAGTGTGCGCGAGCGACTTTCAAAACCGGTTACAGCAGGCTCTCGCGAAGTGGCGCCGGCCGCTGGATTATACCTCGTGCGGGTGAGCTACTGACGTTCGGCGCATATGGCAGGAGAACTGCTTTGCATGGCCAACGATGTCGCTGTCGGAATCTCCCACGGCTGGGCGAGACACGGGGCGTGGCGTAGGCGGATTATTCCGGCGCAGCGCGGCGTGGCTCTTCAGCCAACGTCACTTCCATTATAAACTCCTATCCGGAACGGCGGCAGGTGTCGTCGTCATTGCGTTTCTCGCGGGCGCATTTCTGCTTGTTACGATTCGCAATCATCGGCAGGAAACATGGCGCGCTCACACCATCCAGGTGATGCGTCTCAGCGGCGTCATTGAAAATGATATTGCCGCCTTGGAAAGCGGACATCGCGGCTATCTCCTCACCGGCAAGCAGACTTATTCGGATTCCTTTCAAAAACACCGCGACTTGATCAAGACGCGACTCGACGAGCTCGCCGCCTTGATCCTCGACACGCCAATCCAGCGTAAGCGCGTAATTAAAGTTCAGGAGATCATCCAAAAATGGGTCGACTCCGTGGCGACGCCGGCAATGAACGCCCGCGCGACCGATGCGACTGCGATGGCGGATCCGTCCGGCAAAACATCCACCATCAAACTTGGTAACGGTCTGCTGGATCAAGGACGCGAAATTCTTCAAACACTGCAGGATGAAGAACAGATCGTCCTCAACCAACGCACGCGGGAGCAGGAATGGGCCGCGCAGTCGACGCAGATTCTCGATTTTCTCCCGAAGCTCGAGCGCGCTGTGATTGAAATGCAGAAAGAAAAGCGTGGCTTCCTACTCACTGGAGAGAGTCCCTTCCTGGAAGCCTATCGCCGGTCGGTCGCCGATTTCTATACTTACCACGGTTATCTCTCAATTCTGGTCGCCTCCGCGCCAGCTCAGGCGCAACTGCTGAGCGAAGTCCGCAGCAGCGTCGAGCGATGGATCAACACCTCGGCGAACCCGGAATTGCAGGCGAAACTTTCCGGGAAAGATGTCGGCGCGATGTTCGGCGTCGGCAATGGCGAGGCCGTCATGCGCGAGATCCAGCAGACGCTGGAGGACTTCAATCGAAACGAGCTCGCGGTCTATGAAGTGCGGGCATCGGCAGCGAGCCGTGAGCGCATTATCAAGACATCCGTGCTGGGCATCCTGGCCTTCCTCGCGATCACACTCCTCGTTGCGTCCAATAGTTACAGCTTCGTTCTCGTTCGTCGACAACTCCAGAATCTGGAGTCGGCGGAGGTTCGTATTCGATCAATCATCGAAAACATCCAGGACGGTATGATTACGGTCGACGAAGAGGGTGTGATTTGTTCGATGAACCCCGCGGCTGAAAAGATGTTTGGCTGCGTCACAAACGAGATGGTGGGTCACAAATTTACCAAGCTCGTTCCAAAAACCTACAGCGGCGAAGGTGACGCCAACGTCGTGCCGTGCGCATGGGAAGAGGTCGCCGCGCGGACTGGCACCACCGCCCTTGCGGTTGGCCGGACGAGAAAACTAACGACGTTTCCGATAGAGATGTCCCTCAGCGAAATGGTGCTGAGCGAGAAAAAACTTTTCGTCGCAATGGTCCGTAACGTCACGGAGCGGAAGCGTTTCGAGCAGGAAATCGCGGCTGAAAAAGAGAGCCTCGCGGTCACGCTGCGCTCCATTGGCGATGGAGTCATCACGACAGACGTCCAGGGGCGCATCATCATGATCAACAATGCAGGCGAGTTGTTGACGGGCTGCACCTCGAAGGAAGCCATTGGGCAACCGCTCAAAAGTGTCTTTAACGTCTCGATTGATCTCGCGGCGCAGGCGCGCGCACAAAGGAGCGGTTATCGCAACGAAGCGCAGTCGATCCTGCTCAGCCTGCCGGAAAGCGCGACGCTCGTTTCACGCGACGGAACGGAGAGGCTAATCGAGCAGGTGGCGTCCCCAGTTCGCGATCCGAAGAACGAAGTTGCCGGCGTTGTTTTGGTCTTCCGCGATATCACGGAACGCGACCGCAACGAAGGCGAGCGACGCAAGGCGGAAGCACTGGAGCAACTCGGCCTGCTGGCTGGCGGAATTGCGCACGATTTCAACAATTTGCTTACGGCGATCATCGGCAACATCTCGCTCGCGTCGCTGTTGCTGCCAGCTAACAACGAGATGATCTCTCGCTTAAGCGATGCAAAAAATGCCTCGATGCGGGCCCGCGATCTTGCCCAGCAACTGCTGACTTTCGCGCGCGGCGGAGCGCCCATAAAAAAGACGGCGTCGATCGGAAAACTAATTCAGGACACTGTGAGCTTTTCGCTCCGCGGATCGCATAGCCGCAGCGAGTTTAATATCGGCGCCGACCTCTGGCCGGCGGAAATCGATTCCGGACAAATCAGCCAAGTGGTGGCAAATCTGGCGGTCAATGCCGACCAGGCCATGCCGAGCGGCGGGACCCTGCACGTGAGCTGCGAGAACTTTGTTTACTCCGGCGATTCTACCGAATCGATTCCCGATCTTCTCCCCGGCGAATACATCCGGATCAGCATTCGCGACGAAGGGGTCGGAATTCAGGAGCAATATCTCAAGCGCATTTTTGATCCCTATTTTACCACAAAACCCAAGGGAAATGGGCTTGGGCTGGCGACGACCTACTCAATTATCAAAAATCATAACGGCCTCGTAACCGTTGAATCGGAAATGCACGTCGGAACGACATTCACGATTTATTTGCCTGCGATCGTGCAGGAGCAAACGGCCGTGGTTGAATCAAACCGCACCTCTTCCGCTCCGATTACCGGCACCGGTCGCGTCCTGGTGGTTGACGATGAAGAAGTCATTCGTGCGCTGGTGGAATTCACACTGACTCATCTCGGCTACGACGTTTGCACATCGGAAAGCGCTCTCGCCGGAATCCAGTGTTATCGCGAACATCTGGAACAAGGGAAACGCTTCGACCTGGTCATCCTGGACTTGACCCTCCCCGGTGGGATGGGCGGCAAGGAAGCACTGAAAAAATTGATTGAGATCGATCCGACCGTGAATGCAATCGTTTCAAGCGGTTACGCGATGGACGCAACCATGAGTCGTTATCAGGACTTCGGGTTCCGGGGTGTTATCGCGAAGCCTTACGAAGCATCCGAGCTCGGCAAAATTGTGCACGACACCATCGAAGCGAGCCATGTGCAGATCGCGCCGGATTACGAAATGCGCGTGGCCGGTTAACGAGCTGTCACGTCGGCTCGTCTGATTTCAAGCGCGGGAGCAATTGCTCCAGAATTGTCGCCACCGATTCATCCACCGTCTGACGGTCTGTGCGCACGACGATTTCAGGATCCTTTGGCGCCTCATAGGGCGCATCGATCCCGGTGAAATCGCGGATCTCCCCTGCCCTCGCTTTCTTGTACAGGCTCTTGGGATCGCGATCTTCGCACACTGAAAGCGGTGCTTCGACGAAGACCTCGATGAATTCCGCGCCCGCTTCCAGCGCAATGCCACGAGCCCGTTCGCGATCTATCCGGTATGGCGAAATAAATGCGGTAATCACGACGCTGCCGGCATCGGCCATTAATTTTGCGACCTCGCTGACACGCCGAATATTTTCCACGCGATCGTCCGGCGAAAAGCCAAGATTATTGTTTAGGCCATGGCGGACGTTATCCCCATCCAGCACGTAAGGATGCATTGCGCGAACGAACAATTCGCGTTCCAGCGCTTGAGCGATGGTTGACTTTCCCGCACCGGACAAGCCAGTCAGCCACACCACCGCGCCGCGATGGCCATGCTGCGACGCTCGATCGCGCTGCGTGATTTTGCCTTCCGTCCAAAAAATGTTTTTGCTCTTCGCCTCGGCGCGGTCGGTGTAGACGCCGCCGTGCACGATGCCTCCGCCACAAATTGTCGCGTTGTCGACGATGACGAATCGGCCGAGCTGCGGCACGCGATCGTGATTGTCGACGACAAGCGGTGCGCGCGTTTGAATCGTAACGCGTCCGACTTCGTTTCGCTCCAGGGTCGAGGCGGCGGTAGTGCGACGCTCCAAGGTTGAAGAGTCCATCGTTTCGTCAATGGAAACGATCTGGCATTTCACCTCCTGCGTGGCCAGTCGCAGGGTATAGAGTTGCCCAACTTTCAGTGCGCTCCGCGTGATCCAGAACAAATCCGCGTGGACCCGATTCGTTTCGATCGGTGGTACATTCTGGTGGGAAGCGACGTATCCGCGCTCGACGAATATTTGTTCGCGCAGAGTGATTCCCACCGAGTCGCCGGCGATCGCGAGATCGGGGGCAGTGCCGTTCCAATTCTCGATTGTTTCGACGACGGATGCTTTATTCGCGGGCGAAAACACGAGCTCGTCCCCCGCCCTTAGCTCACCCGATTCGATTCGGCCGGCGATGATGCGCCGATTATCAAACCGATAGACATCCTGCACGCAAAAGCGCAGTGGGAGGTTGAGCGGAGCTGTCCGGATCTCCATGTCGTCGAGCGCCTGGAGAACTGTGGGGCCGTTGAACCAGCCGAGATTTTTCGATTTCGCCGCAACATTGTCGCCATTGCGCGCAGCGGCGGGAATGATGATGCGCGGCTCCATTCCCAATCCCTTGAGGAACTCGCGATACTCGCTCTCGATTTCGTCGAAACGCTTTTGCGAGAAATCGACGAGATCCATCTTATTGACGACGACAACAAATTGCGGGACGCCAAGCAGGCTGAGCAAATACGCATGACGCCGTGACTGTTCTTTGACGCCTTCGTTCGCCGCGATCAGGAGGATGGCGCCGTCCGCCGTCGAGGCGCCCGTGATCATGTTCTTGAGAAATTCCTTATGACCCGGAGCGTCGATAATCACGTAGCGCCGTTTCGCCGTGCGAAATGGAATCTGTGCCGTATCGATGGTGATATTTTGCTCCTGTTCCTCGAGCAAGGCATCGAGCAGGAAGGCAAACTCGAATTCCATCCCCTCCGCGGCGCAGGCTTGTCGCACCTGCTCGAGTTTACCTTCCGGAAGGGAATTCGTGTCGTGCAGGATGCGACCAATCAGGGTCGACTTTCCGTGATCGACGTGACCGACAAATACGACCGCGAGACGTTCGGCGGCTTCGCTCACATGAATCCTTTGGCGCGCAGTTTCTGCATCGCATTGCGCTCGTGGTGATCCTGCGCGCGACCGGCGCGCTCACTCGTTTTTGTGATCTCGAGTTCCGCGATGATGTCCTCGATCGTGGCGGCGTCGCTCTGCACCGATTTCGTTATCGGCATACAGCCTAACGAACGATAGCGGGTGCCGTTGCGCGCGAAATACATTTGCGGGATCGGAATTTTTTCGCGCTGGATGTAGCGCCAGATGTCCACTTCGGTCCAATCGAGCAATGGTTGGACGCGGACGTGTTCACCTTTCCCCGCACTCGTCGCAAACTGTCCCCAAAACTCCGGGGGCTGGTCCTTGTATTCCCATTCGAACTGCGCATTGCGCGGCGAGAAATAACGCTCCTTCGCGCGCGTCGGATCTTCGTCCCGGCGAATGCCGGTGATGAGCGCATCCCACTTATACTGGGAGATGACCTGCTGTAACGCGACGGTCTTCAACTCATGCGTCACGGTCACAGGATCGTGGGTCTCATACCCTATACCGCGCGCGCGCGCTTCGTCGTTGGTCTTCACGACAAGATTCAGCTTGTAATGCTTCGTCGCCCACTCGCGAAACTCGAGCATTTCCGGAAATTCGTAGGTCGTATCGATATGCAACACCGGAAACGGGACGCGGCCAAAGAATGCCTTCATCGCCAGCCAGATCAGGACGTTGGAGTCCTTCCCCATCGACCACGGCATCGCGATGTTTTTAAACGAGTGGAACGCCTCGCGAAAAATGAAAACGCTCTGGTTCTCGAGATGGTCGAGGTGTGAGCGAACGGCGGACATCGTCGCGTCTTATACAATCGCACCGCCGCTATCGCAACGGCATCCGGGTGCATGATTTACCTTGAGCGAACCGCGCGCGCCCGTAGTGTTTCCGACATGCTGGAAACGCGACCCGCCGTCTACGATTCGAAGATCGAAGGCAACATCATTTTCACTCAGGTCGACTCGGCGATTAACTGGATGCGGAAGAATTCGCTCTGGCCGATGCCGATGGGCCTGGCGTGTTGCGCGATTGAATTGATGGCCACCGCGGCCTCGCGCTTCGATATTGCTCGATTCGGATCGGAAGTCATGCGTTTCTCGCCGCGGCAATGCGATGTGATGATCGTTGCCGGCACGGTGACGTATAAAATGGCGCTCGCAGTCAAACGCATCTGGGATCAAATGCCCGAACCGAAGTGGTGCATCGCGATGGGGGCGTGCGCGTCGACCGGCGGGATGTATCGCTCTTACGCCGTGTTGCAGGGAATCGATCAGCTGCTGCCAGTTGATGTCTATGTCTCTGGTTGTCCGCCCCGGCCGGAAGCGTTGCTGGAGGGTTTGATGCGGTTGCAGCAGAAGATCGCAGGAGAACATCCGTTGCGCGCACAGAAGCCGGCGCTGACCAGCGAACTCGAAGGCGCGCTGGCATGACGGGGCAGGAATTGCTTCAATCTTTCAGTCGTTTACTCGGCGCCAAACTGCTCAAGCAAACGCAGTTTCGCGACGAAACGACTTTTGAAATTGAGCATGCCGATTTGCGCGAGGTGGCACGTCTGTGCCGCGACGATTTGTCTTTCGATTATCTGCTCGATGTCAGCAGCGTCGACAATTTCGGAGACGATCCCCGCTTCGAAGTCGTCTACGAACTTTACTCGCTAACCTTGAGCGTCCATCTGCGACTTCGGATTCGGGTGGCCGAGGAGATCGAACCCGACACAGTTTCGGACATCTGGCCGACGGCGAATTGGCACGAGCGTGAAGTGTTCGACATGATGGGAATTCGGTTCAAGGGACACCCGGATCTGCGCCGCATCCTGATGTGGGAGGGTTACCCGTTCTTTCCATTGCGGAAGGAATTTCCTCTGGAAGGAAAGGCGAGCGAGATGCCGGACGTCGCGTTCAGCTCCGCCGCGCCGATGGAGGGCGGCCCATTTGTCACGATGCCAAGTACTGCGACTACGAAAGATCGCGAGCCGCGCGCCAGACGGCCGGCGGGCGAACACTAGGCGATCAGCTTCGGAACGGCCGCGGAAAATATTTGCCAGAAATTGCCCGCCGCGCGACGGCCGACATCCAAAACCTCCGAATGGCTTGGTCCAGATCCTGAAACGCCGGCCGCGAGATTCGTGATGCAGGAAAGTGCCGCGACTTCAACACCAAGCGCTCGCGCCTGAATCGCTTCCAGCACCGTGGACATTCCAACCGCGTCCGCGCCAAATGTGCGTAGCATTTTTACTTCCGCCGGCGTCTCATATTGAGGCCCGCGCAGACTCGCATAAACACCGCTTTCCAGAGGCACCCCAACAATCGCAGCCGTCGACTCGAGGCAGGTCCGCATTCGTGCAGAATATGTTTCCGTCAGGTCGATAAACTGCGGTCCGGCCAGAGGCGAAGCACCGGTCAGGTTCAGATGGTCGCGGATGAGCATCCAGGTTCCGGGATGGAAAGTCGTGTTCAAGGATCCAGCCGCATTGGTGAGAATAAGTTGCTTCACCCCCGCCGCCGCCAGGAGACGGACCACAGCCGTTACCTGCGTCGCCGTATTCCCTTCATAAAGATGCACGCGACCGCGCGCTAGAATGATCGGAATCCCGCCCGTTCGCGCCAGCACGAATTCCCCGGCGTGGCCCGCGACCGTTGGCTTCGGGATGTCACCGAATTTCTCATAACTTACTCCGCCCGCGTTCTCGATTTCAGTGGAAAGCTCATTCAATCCCGAACCCAGAACGACGGCCACTTCCGCTCGCCACGAGCGAAGCTTTTCGAGCGCGCTGTCGATCACGATCAGGCGGCCGACACCGGTGGTGCGGTCGGCGGTTGAGCGCGCGAGGCCATCACGTCGGGCCGCATGGTTTCATCCCTCAGATTCGAAACTTTCGGGTCCTGTTTGGGATAAGCGATGCGGCTGTGCAGCATGGTCGATAACGTGAAACGGAAACGTTCGGCAACAATCCGCAATTCACCAAGCGTCAGGTCGCAGGCATCGAGTTGCTGATCCGCGACGCGCTGCTCGATGATCTCGTTCACCAGCTGCTCGACTTTGGCGGGCGTCGGTTTCTCCAGACTTCGCGAAGCGCTTTCCACGGCATCGGCGAGGCTGACAATTGCGCTTTCTTTCGTTTGCGGTCGCGGACCCGGATAGCGGAAACTCTCTTTGCTCACTTCCGGAATATCGTCCTGCCGGATGTTCATGATTTTACCGCCGGCACGCGCATCTTCCTGCTGCTGCAAAGCGCGTTTGTAAAAGTAATACACCAGCGACGTGCCGTGATGTTCCTGGATAATGTCGATGATGCGCCGGTTAAGGCTGTTTTTGATCGCCAGATCTACGCCCTCTTTGACGTGCGCGATGATGATGAGCGCACTCATCGACGGCGCCAGATCGTCGTGCGGATTGCGTTCGAAATTCATGTTTTCCGTGAAGTAGTCCGGTTTCACGAGTTTGCCGACATCGTGGAAATAGGCGCACACGCGGCAGAGCGTTGCATTCGCCCCGATCGCCTCAGCGGCGGCCTCTGCCAGATTCGCGACGACGAGACTGTGATGATAAGTGCCCGGCGCTTCGATCGTCATCCGCCGCAGCAGCGGATGGTTAAGGTCCGACGCTTCCAGCCAGGAAATATCTGTCGTGATGTGAAAAAGATGTTCCAGGATCGGGAGAACGCCGCCGATGATGGTTGCCGTCGCGATACCGTTACCGATCGCGAGCGCGGTCTGCATTCCGATCATGCGCCAATTGGTCGTCATCGGAGAGAACAGATCAATCGGGCCGATCAACCCGAACGTGAGAGAGAGGATCCAGATAGCGAAGCCGACTCCGAATCCGGCACGGACGAGTTTGCTGCGGCGACGCACCTGCAGCGTGAGATAGACGGCCGTAAACCCGCTGATGAGTCCGCAAACCAGCAGCGGCGCATCGATTTTACCGAAGAGGATGCTGCTCCACAAACTGCCGAAGACCGCTGCGTAAAGACCATGCACACGCCCGAGCAGGACACTCAGGATGAGCGGCGCAAGAGCGTAAGGCGCGAGCAGTCCGGCCATTTCGGGCGCGAGGAAGCTCGGGTGCCGCTCGTAACAGGAGACGAGTACAAGTTTCGTTAGCGCCAGCTGGAAGAGAATCGTCCCGAAAACGAGCAGCACGCGCGAGCTGCGCGAGAAAGTCTGCGGCTGGTTCATCCATAATTGCGTCAGCGCAGTAACGAAGAAAAGCAGCGCAATGACGAAGTTCTTGGTCGGCTCCGGTTGCTGGCCGCTGAAGATCAGCCCCGCCAGCCCGGCGATAAAGATGGCGTAGATCGCGACTTTCACCCATGCCCCCTCCTCCAGCGACTCGAGAAGTTCGCTGCGCGGACGTGTCCGACGGGTTTTGCCGGAAGCGAGTCCGCGCCGGATAAGTTTGTTGCGGTGCAACCAGTTAAACATCGTTTATTTACGTAAAGACTGCGCCGGCGAACGGTGCTGCTGATAGGCGTTTATGATCGCGCGGACAAGGTCGTGGCGCACCACATCGCGTTCGGCAAAATAGCGAATTGCGATTCCGTCGACGCTCTGCAACGCCTGCAGCGCCTCGACCAGCCCCGATCGTTTATTGGCGGGTAAATCGATCTGCGTCACGTCGCCCGTGATGACGCACTTCGAATGCATCCCGATGCGCGTCAGCAGCATGAACATTTGCTCGGTCGTGGTGTTCTGCGCTTCATCCAGAATGACAAACGAGTTCGCGAGCGTGCGGCCGCGCATGTAGGCCAGTGGCGCAACTTCAATCGTCTCACGGTCGATGTAGCGCTCCAGCTCCTCCGGGTCGAGCATATCGCGCAGGGCATCGTAAAGTGGACGGAGATACGGGGCGATTTTGTCCTGCAAATCTCCCGGTAAAAATCCCAGCGCTTCTCCTGCTTCCACCGCCGGTCGGGTCAGGACGATTCGATTTACCTGCTCTTTTTTGAGCGCCGCCAGCGCCATCGCGACGGCGAGATAGGTCTTCCCGGTTCCCGCGGGCCCAATGCCAAAAGCGATGTCGTGGCTTTGAATCGCTTCGACATATTGCCGCTGTCCAGGAGTGCGCGGGACGGTTGGAGCTTTGCGCGTAGACGTAATAATCTTGGCCGCGATCGCATCGCTTAGATTGTCGGCGCGCGATTCGCTCACTGAATTAAGCGCGTAGGAGAACTCCGGCTTTTGAATCGTCACGCCTTTGCGACGCGCTTCTTCGAGCTGATCAAATACGCGCTGGGCCCGGTCGATCTGAGCCGTCTCGCCCTCGATCTTCATCCACCCTTCGCGGGTGGTAAGTTTTACGCCTAACGAATGCTCGAGGTCCTTCAGGAGCTTGACGTCGTTGGCGTAGAGCGATTGCAGCGCTCGCGCATTTTCGAACTCCAACGTGCGCGTGTCTGCCATCCGTTAAGAGTAACTACCACTAAAGCTGCCAGCGGTCGGGCTTTGTTGAACCAAAGATAAATACCGCAAAGTGGCGCGGACGATCGTTATCGGAAACCGTAGACCAGTGCCCAATGGGTCCGATCTTCGGGCGATTCATCGATGCTGACGATGATAAAATAACTGCCGGTGGTCGGTGGCGTGATGTGGGCGGCAGCAAAGTGACCTTTTTGCCAGCTGTCCGACTGCTCAGCGAGCTTGCCATCAGCATCGTAGATGTGAACCGAGACCTTCGCCTTCTCCACCTCGGTGCCGAGCCAGAACCAATATTCGTTGCCCTTGAAAAGCTGTTGGCGGACGGCCTTCTTTTCGCCGGATCCGAGGTCGCCGCCCCAGTAATCCTCGCGGACTTGGAATCCTTCTTTGACGTAGGGCTCGGCTGCCTGAAGCGCGAAAGATTGGGCGTCGTCCACCGACGCGAATACGCCCGTGGAGAAAGATGCTGCGAAGAATACAGCGACGGAGGCGGTGAGGTTAAGAACTCGTCTCATATTATCGCGTGATAATTTCGCCATCCAGGCGCGTGGTGATGTCGTTAATTTTCTTCACCGACTCCTGGGTGATCGGTGCGGAGGTTGTGCCGATAAGCGGCCGCACCTGTCCCAGCGCTCCCTGGATGCTCAGAATGATGGGCATGTTGTATTCCGGCATCGCTTGCAGGCGCTCCTGGAAATAAGCGAGCAAATCCGGTTGATGCAGAAGTTCCGCGCCATCAGCGGAGAAGCGCTGGGCAACGACCGAGGTGAGCACCTGCGTGCCGCGTAACCAGCCGCCGAGGCTCACCAGCTGCGAAAGTTTCTCGTCGTGCACTTCGTTCATCGCCGTTTGCACGCTGTTCTGGGTGCGATCTAATTCCTGGCGAACACTCGCCCACTTCCGTTTATCAGCCGCTTCGATAATTGCCTTGGCATGTGGCGTAATGGAATTTCCAACTCCAATTCCGCGCGCCAACGTTAGAACGCGTTGACCGATGTCTTTTACCGCCGGGGCGTCTTCCGCCTGCACTGCGATAAAGCCATCTGCGATTACCGTGCCGAGCAGCAGCGCGATCCTCGGACGCTCCGTAAAATTGGACCCCTTGTTGCCGCGAACGAAATCCTTCCAGTTTACCGGGCCGAGTTTGTTCAATGCCCCGAACACTTCGTTAGGTAGTGGAACGACCACGTCCTCCACGCGTCGTGAAAGCTGTTTGACGTCGATGTGCGAGGGCGCTTCGGTCGCACTGGCACCGAGGCACGTCACCAGCGCCGCCGCGCCTGCCAATGTTAGGAGTTTAGGTATTCGGATCATTGGAAGCTTCGACTGTTGATTTCGCATTGGTATTCAGGAACTAATGACGAATCTAGCGACAACCGTGCACCCGCACAAATTGATAGCTACCGCATTTTGAGACTGATTCGCACTAAACCCTACCCGTGGCGGCATCGACCTTAAGGCAATCCTCCATGAATTCCGCTCGTATCGATGAAATCCTGCGCGTTGCAGCAGGCAAACGGCTGCTCGTGATCGGCGACTTGATGCTGGACGAATTTGTCTGGGGCAACGTCGGACGCATCTCCCCCGAGGCTCCCGTTCCCGTTGTCGAAGTCACTGGAGAATCGTTCTACCCGGGCGGCGCGGCGAACGTTGCGCGAAACCTGCGTGAATTCGTTGCGTCGGTCGCAGTGGTGGGCGGAATCGGGCAGGATCGAAATGGAGCGCACCTGCGCGAATTGCTCGCCGCTGAGAAAATCGATATTTCCGGGTTGATCGAGACGCCGGGAGTCACCACCACGGTCAAAACGCGTATCATTGCGAGGCATCAACAGGTTGTCCGTGTCGATCGCGAAAAGATATCAGAACCGGATGCGTCCCAAATTAAACACGCAATCAGTTTAGTGCGCGATGCGATAGCCAATACCGATGCGATTATCTTCGAAGATTACGGCAAAGGATTTCTGGCAGATAAAATCGTCAGCGAAATCTGCGCGAGCGCGCGCGAGGCGGGAAAGATCGTGGTGGCCGATCCGAATCCGCGGCATCCCATCGCATGGCGCGGGCTGACCGCGGTGAAGCCAAACCGAAGCGAAGCCTTCCATGCGGCCGGAATTCCGGTCGACGATTCGGATGAATCCTTGCTCCGGGTTGGCGCAAAGCTCCTGGCGCAATGGGAAACGGAAGTCGTCCTCATCACTCTCGGCGAACAAGGCATGATGTTATTCCAGCGCGGACAAGATGCGCATCATGTTCCCACTCGCGCTCGGCAGGTGTTTGATGTCTCGGGTGCGGGCGATACCGCGATTGCGCTGTTCACGGCGTCGCTGACAGCGGGCGCTTCCGCGATTGAAGCGGCGGAAATCGCCAACCATGCGAGCGCTGTGGTCGTGGGAAAACTTGGAACGGCCACGGTCTCTCCGAGCGAACTGCGCCGCAGTTTTCAGGATGGCTGAGACGAAAACAGCGGCGGTCTTTTTTGACCGCGACGGGACCATTATGCACGATGTGAACTACTGCGCCGACCCTGCGCAGGTTCAGGTGTTCCCGAACGTGGCCGCTTCCTTGCGCCGACTAAAGGATGAGGGCTTCAAGCTAATTATGATCACGAATCAAAGCGGCATTGGGCGCGGCTATTTCACGCGTGCACAATACGACACAGTGCACGCCGAAACGCTGCGTCAGATCGGTGAGCCACTGATCGACGCGACCTACGTCTGCCCCGATCCGCCCGGCGTGGAATCGAAATGTCGGAAGCCGGCGCCCGGGATGGTCCTCGAGGGCGCTCGCGAACACAACGTTGACCTGACCCGATCGATTTTCATTGGCGACAAGGAGATCGATGTGCATTGCGGACACAACGCAGGGATCAAAGCCATCCGGGTGCAGACGGGATTCGAGACCAACACGGCCGACAGCTCGGCGGACTGGATTGCGAAGAATTTCGCTGAAGCCACGGACATCATCCTGACGAAATTCGCGATACAGAAAACGGATCGAGCGTGAGTAAGACGGTTGCAATTATCCCGGCTCGGTGGGGGTCCACACGTTTTCCGGGCAAGCCGCTTCACCGCATTGCTGGCAAAGAGCTTCTCCGACGCGTCTGGGAGCGTTGTGGCAAAGCTCGTTCGATCGACTCGGTCGTCATTGCGACTGATGACATGCGCATTGCCGACGCCGCGTTTTCGTGGGGCGCGGAAGTTTCATTAACTTCGCCAAAACATCGCAGCGGAACCGATCGCATTGCGGAGGTCGCTGCCAGGGCAAAGGAATTTGCGTTCATCGTCAACGTGCAAGGCGATGAACCGCTCGTCGAACCGCGCACGATTGATCGCCTCGTCGCGAAGCTTCGCTCGGACCATGCCGTGCAGATCGTGACTGCCGCACATCCGTTCGCGAAATTGGCCGACGTTGAGTCGCCCAACCAGGTCAAGGTGGTCATCGATGCAAACGGACGAGCCCTGTATTTTTCGCGAGCAGCGATTCCGTTCGTGCGGGGAAGTGCGACTCCTGCCCGTTTTCTGCGGCATCAAGGCATCTACGGATTTCGCCGGGACGCTCTTTTGCAATTTGTGAAGTGGAAGCCGTCGCCTCTCGAGCTCGCGGAATCCCTCGAGCAATTGCGAGCGTTAGAGAATGGTGTAACTCTTCATGTGCTCGTCACGAAACAAGGTTCGGCTGGAATCGACACGCCGGCAGACGCCGCGGAGCTTGAGAAAATTCTCGCTCGCGCAAAACGGAAATCCGCTCGCCGATGAAATACATTTTCGTCACAGGCGGCGTCGTTAGTTCCCTCGGGAAAGGTCTCGCCGCGGCTGCGCTCGGAACGCTCCTCGAACTTCGCGGGATGCGCATCGTCCTCCAGAAATTTGACCCTTATCTAAACGTCGATCCCGGCACGATGAACCCGTTTCAACACGGCGAAGTCTACGTCTTGAACGACGGCGCCGAGACCGATCTCGACCTTGGGCATTACGAGCGATTCACGAACTGCATTCTCTCGCGGCACAACAATCTCACCAGCGGCCAGGTCTACGAATCCGTCATCGAAAAGGAACGCCGCGGTGATTATCTCGGCAAAACCGTGCAAGTAATTCCGCATGTGACTGATGCGATCAAAGCCCGCATTCGCGAAATCTCTGACGAATCAAAGTACGATGTCGTGATCACGGAAGTTGGCGGCACGACCGGCGACATTGAAGGCCTTCCATTCCTCGAAGCCATCCGGCAATTCATCCTCGAAGTCGGCGCGGAAAACGTAGTGAACATCCACGTCACGCTCGTTCCGTACATCCGGGCGGCGCGGGAACTGAAAACGAAACCGACACAGCAAAGCATTGCGAAATTGCGCGAGATCGGCATTCAGCCGCAAGTGCTGCTATGTCGGACCGAGCATCATCTTGACGCTGAGATTCGGCAGAAGCTCTCGATGTTCTGCAACGTCGTCCCCGAAGCTGTCATCGAAGCTGGCGACGTCGCTCACACCATTTACGAAGTGCCGCTCATGCTGCATGACGAAGGCGTTGATGCGCTGATTTGTAAATTACTCCACGTCGAAACGCCGCCACCCGATTTGACGCATTGGCGCGGCTTTGTCGAACGCATCGTCAATCCGAAGAAGCGGGTGAAGATCGCAGTTGTCGGCAAATACATTGATTTGCAGGACGCCTACAAGTCGATCTACGAATCGCTCACGCACGCAGCGGCCAGTCAGGATTGTGGGATCGATCTGAAACTTATCGATGCCGAGACGTTCGAAGGCGGAGTCGACGGACAACTCAAGGATGTCGCCGGCGTTCTAATTCCGGGAGGATTTGGCGAGCGCGGCGTTGAAGGAAAGATCCAGGCAGCCCGGTTCGCGCGCGAGAATAAAGTTCCCTATCTCGGGCTTTGTCTCGGCATGCAGGTCGCGACGATCGAGTTCGCACGCAATGTCTGCGGTCTGGAAAAAGCGAATAGCACCGAGTTCGATGATAAATCGCCGGACCCGGTGATCTGTCTGCTCGAAGACCAACGCGATGTCCGGAACAAAGGCGCGAGCATGCGCCTGGGCACATGGCCGACGAAGATCGGGCACGGCACGCTCGCGGAAAAAATTTACGGAAGTAACAACGCCCTTGAGCGGCATCGCCATCGGTATGAATTCAACATGAAATACCGCGACCGAATGAAGGAGAAGGGATTCGAAATCTCTGGCACTTCACCGGATGGATCGCTTGCCGAGTTGGTGGAACTTCGCGATCATCCCTACTTCGTGGCCTGCCAGTATCATCCGGAATTCCAGAGCAAACCGAATAAGCCGCATCCTCTTTTTGAAGGATTCATTCAGGCGGCGCTCGCACATTCGAATTAGGATGCGGCCCGTCGCAGGCGATCATTGATCGCCGCGCCCATCCCCTCCTCCGGCACAAGTTCAGCGACGATCAGGTCGAGATTCGCCGAATCGAGTTCGCGCATCATGTGGAAAAGATTTGTCGCCGCTCCGCGCAAATCCCCCGTCGCGCTGAGTTCCTGCGTTGCAGAAAACGCGTCTGCGGTCTCGCGAATTCTTAGTGCCAATGCGCCGACTCGAGATCCGGCGGGGATCCTAAAATCTGCCAAGTTGTCGACCACCAGGAATTTCGTTTTAGGCGCGTAGTGTGACGAAAGTTGGCCGGGCGCAATAACCGGTGAGTCGCTGTCTGCAATTGAAACTTGGCCAAACTTTTTGAGCGCTTCGGAAGTGATTGGGCCGCGTCGAAGAATTTCAATGTTGCTGCCGACGACGCGGACGATCGTCGACTCCAAGCCATGATTGGTCCGACCGCCATCGACGATTAACGGAATGCGCCCCCCGAGTTCATCCCTCACGTGTTGAGCTGATGTCGGGCTGATTCGCCCAAAGCGATTTGCGCTCGGTGCTGCGAGCGGTTTTCCAAAGGCCTGGACGATTTCGCTGAAGATAGGATGCGCGCTACTCCTCACCGCGACTGTTTCTAATCCGGCAGTCACTAAATCCGGGACCGTCGGTATTTTCGGCAGCACGAGCGTGAGCGGCCCGGGCCAGAACTCAGCGATCAACGCTGCCACGGTTTTGAGATCTTCGGGGAGAACCGTCGCAACATCCCCCAGTGCGTCGGCGGAATGAAGATGAACGATCAGTGGATCGAAGCGCGGTCGTTCCTTCGCCTCAAATATTTTAGCGACGGCTTCGGAATTCAAAGCGTCGGCGGCAAGGCCATAAACCGTCTCGGTCGGTAGCGCGACTATTTCTCCAGCCTGTAGTAATTCAACCGCGTCGCGGACCGCGGTGTGTCGCCGCTCGGGCGACAACGTTGCTGCGATTTTAGTTCGCACTTTCCGCACTAGCCAAACTATCGCGTGCGCGTTGCACGTGCTTCGCTGCCGCTTCGCACGTATCGGCGACCGCGGTGAGGTGTCCCATCTTGCGACGCGGCCGCGCTTCAGTTTTCCCGTAAAGGTGCAAGTGCACGTTTGGTTCCGCGAGCGCAGCGGCCCAGTTCGGCTCACCCGATTGCCAAACATCGCCAAGTAGATTGGACATGGCTGACGGCTTCAGCAATTCCACCGATCCGAGCGGCAATCCGCACACCGCGCGCAGATGTTGTTCGAACTGGCTCGTGGCGCAGCCTTCGATCGACCAGTGCCCGGAATTGTGTGGCCGCGGCGCGAGCTCATTGACCAGCAGTTCGCCGCTTTTCTCCACGAACATCTCTACCGCCAGTATCCCAACTAATTCCAACTTCTCCGCGATGGATTCCGCGAGTTCTGCAGCTCGCTTTTCCAGGGAAGTCGCGATGCGTGCCGGCACGATCGTAATATCGAGGATGTGGTTCTTATGAATGTTCTCGGCGATTGGAAACGTGCGCATGTTCCCGTCCGAATCCCGCGCCACAATCGCCGAGACTTCGCATGCGAAATCAATCGCCTGTTCCAGGACTAGATTGTCACCGGACCGCGCGTCCCAGATTTCCTCGATATCGACGCGCGCTGAAATCGATTGCTGACCTTTGCCGTCGTATCCCCACGCCGCTGTCTTTAAAATCGAAGGCCTTTCAATTTGCTCGAGCGCAGCCGCAAGTTCACCAGCACTGTTAACAGGTCGAAACGGCGCCACCGGAAATCCGCTGTCACGCAGGAATGTTTTTTCACGTAACCGATGTTGCGCGATGTGCAAAACGGCGCCGGCCGGATGCACATCGATTTCGCGCGCGCACCACTCGATCGTTTCGACCGGAATATTTTCGAACTCAAACGTAAGCACATGAACGCTGCGGGCGAAGCGTCGAATGGCGTTCTCGTCTGCGTAAGCGGCGATGGTGACGAAATCTGCGACCTGACCCGTCGGGCTGTTTTCCTCGGGCGTGAAAACATGGATTCGATAACCCATTCGGCGCGCCGCGATCGTAAACATTCGACCGAGCTGGCCGCCGCCCATCACTCCGATGGTAGCGCCCGGCAGCACCGGTCCCGTCATGATGGAAGCTTTTGCGCGAGGACGGTGTCCGTCTGTTTCTGGCGAAATGCCTGCAGTTTTCCGCGAACTGAAGCGTCTGATAACCCAATGATACTGGCCGCGAAAAGTGCGGCGTTTTTTGCGCCTGCTTCGCCAATCGCGAACGTCGCGACCGGAATCCCGGCCGGCATTTGCACGATCGACAAGAGTGAATCAAGTCCCTGCAACGCGCGTGACTGCACCGGGACCCCGAGAACCGGGAGATGTGTCTGGGCGGCGATCATACCCGGCAGATGCGCGGCTCCGCCTGCCCCCGCAATAATTACCTGCACGCCGAGGTCGGCCGCGTCCCGCGAAAATTGCGCCATCAAGTCGGGCGTCCGATGCGCGGAGACAACACGTCGCTCTGCCTGGATTCCCAGTTCTTCCAGCATCTCCGCAGCGTGACGCATCGTCTCCCAGTCCGATTCGCTGCCCATCACCACCGCGACCTGCGCTTTAGTTACGTCCGGCATTGAGATAAGGAGTTTCCCAGCGGAGCCCGCTTGTAAAGGCGTTTCGCGCAGCGTGCTCCTGCGTCATAGTCCCAAATGCGGTCCCTGCAGCACTCTGTTGTTCTCGTCGGCTTCATGGGAGCCGGCAAGACGACCGTCGCTAAATGCCTCGGGACGTTGATCGGATGTGACGTCATCGACGTGGACGCTCTCATCGCAGAGCGTGCCGGAAAAGCGATCGCCGAGATCTTTCGCGACCACGGTGAAAACGAATTCCGAAAACAGGAGACCGCCGCAATCGACGGGCTCGCGCCGTTACATCCGCAGATTATCGATCCAGGCGGCGGCGCGGTCTTACGGAATGCGGATTCATTGAAAAAACTCGGCGGAATCATTTGGCTCCGGGGGTCGGAGAAAGAACTTTGGGCGCGTGTCGAAGGTGCCGAGAATCGCCCGTTACTCGACGCCGAGAATCCGCGCGCCGTCTTTTCCCAGCGCTTCGCCGAGAGGGAAGCCATCTATCGGGCGATCGCCAAATACGTCATCGATGTCGATGGCAAATCACCCGAGGCAATCGCATTGGAAGTCTTCGCCGCGATTTCATGAGCGCCGAATTGAAATCTGAACTCATCGATCGTGCGCGAGATATTGGATTTGATATCTGCCGGGTCTCCCCGGCAAACGCACCGAAACACTCCGAAAAGTTCCAGCGCTGGATCGCCGCCGGCGCACATGGCGAGATGCAATATCTTGAGCGCGGCGCCGCCAAGCGGCTCGACCTGCAAATGGTTCTGCCGGGTGTTCGCTCGATCGTTAGTCTCGCCCTGAGTTACTGGCAGGGCGAAGACGTGAAGCAGTTTCCTGGTAAAATTGCGCGCTATGCGTGGGGGGACGATTACCACGAACTCATCGAGAAAAAACTCGCAGCACTCGATGCCTTTCTCGTTGCTCGAGGCGGCACGCAAAAATGCTACGTCGATACCGGGCCAATCCTCGAACGTGATCACGCTGCCAGCGCGGGCGTTGGCTGGCACGGGAAAAGTACGATGCTGATCAATCGCGAGCTTGGCACCTGGTTTTTTCTGGCCGAGATCCTCACCACGCTCGACCTGCCTGCCGACGACGAGGCGCGCGACCATTGCGGCAGTTGCACGCGGTGCATCAACGCCTGTCCAACCGATGCCATCACCGCGCCGGGAGAACTGGATGCGCGTCGCTGTATCTCCTATCTGACGATCGAGCTGAAAGGAAGCATCCCGATCGAATTGCGTCCGCTCATCGGGGATCGCATTTACGGGTGCGACGCATGTCTCGACGCCTGCCCTTGGAATCGCTTCGCCAGGGTGTCGCGCGAAGCTACCTTCGTGGCGCGTCAGGAAACACAGATGCAGCTACGGGATTACCTCGCTCTCGATGAGGCTCAATTTCGCGCGCTCTTCCGCAATTCGCCGATCAAGCGAACCAAGCGCCGTGGATTTCTCCGGAATGTCTGCGTCGCGCTGGGGAACGTCGGCACCTCCGCCGACTTGCCCGCGTTAGAAAAGGTAGCGCTGGATTCCGAGCCGCTCATTGTCGAGCACGCGCGCTGGGCCATTGAAAGGATTGAATCCAAACGCGCCGCTGGCAGCGTCCTATATAGTGCCGGGTGAACGCCTTTGGCTTTGCAAGACTCTAACGACCAGCTAAATGTCACCGCTGCGCTGTTGACCCTTCCTATGCACGAAAGTCTGACTTCCACCCCTACCGAGACTGCCGCGTCCACCAGCGCCGCGGCAGCGCCCCCGATTCCTCGCAAAAAGAAATCGAGGCGTCGGCGTTACATCATTATCGGCTCGATCGTGCTGGTTGTCCTTTGGATTGTCGGTTCGACCATTGCGGGCAAACGGGAAAAGCCTATCCCTGTCACAACTGAGAAGGCGACGACGCGCACCATCGTACAAACCGTTGCCGCCACAGGAAAAGTGCAGCCCGCAACCGAAGTGAAGATCTCGCCGGAAGTTGCGGGCGAGATCATTGAGCTCCCAGTGGTCGATGGCGCGCCGGTGAAGAAGGGGGATCTGCTCCTGCGCATCAAGCCGGATTCCTACAAGGCGTTATTGGAGCAGCAGGAAGCATCGATCAGCGCCTCGAAAGCGACTAATCTGCAGATGAAAGCCTCGCTCGCGAAAGCAGAAGCGGATTTCAAACGCAGCACCGATCTGCACAGCAAGCGCATGATATCCGACCAGGATTTTGTGACCGCGTCCACCGGAGTTGATATCGCCAAGGCAACTTTCGAGAGTTCCCAGCACGAAATTGAGCGCGCGCAGGCCAGTTCGAGCCAGGCGCGGGATCAGTTATCCAAAACAACGATCTACGCGCCGATGGAAGGAGTTGTTACCGTCCTCAACTCCAAACTGGGCGAACGCGTCGTCGCCACGAACCAATTTGCCGGCACCGAAGTACTGCGTGTCGCCGACCTGAGCCGGATGCAGGCCGTGGTCGACGTCAATGAGAACGACGTGGTGAATGTGAAAATCGGCGACAAGGCAAAGATATCGATCGACGCCTATGGCGAGCGGAAGTTCAACGGCGTCGTCCAGCAGATCGCCAACACCGGTAAGACTACCGGCGCGAATTCCCAGGAAGAAGTGACCAACTTTGAGGTAAAAATCCGCGTCACGGACAACGACGTGCAACTGCGGCCGAGTCTGAGCTGCACCGCGGATATTGAGACGAATAGCGTCCAGAACGTCGTCGCCGTCCCTCTCCAGAGTGTCACCATCCGCACCGGCGATAGCAACCTAAGCCCGGAAGAGATCGAGCGACGTAAACAAGCGCTCGCGGCCAAGGACAAGGGCGATAACGCGGCGGATGTTTCTAACGAGAAACAGGACAAGGCGCAGGCCCGCGAAGACCGCGAGAAAATTTACAAGGTCGTTTTTGTGAAAAAGGGCGATAAAGCGCAGCTTGTGAAAGTGACCACCGGTATTGCCGATGATTCCTACATGGAAATCAAAAGCGGTATTAGCGCTGGCGACGAAGTGATCTCCGGCACCTACAGCGCAATTAGCCGCAAACTGAAGGAAGGCGCTAAAGTTTCCTACGACAAAACAGCGGCGACGAAGTAGCGGCGATGCGCGGGCGTCTGTCATCCCGAGCGAAGTCGAGGGACCTCTCAAACGGTCTATCGCTTTCGCGTTTACTGAACGTAGCGACCGACATCACCTGCTTCGGCGAGCATGCCGCTCGCTCCCGGCGCGAGGTCCTTCGCCGTCCTTCGGCGACTCAGGATGACAGCATGACCGCGCCAAGACTTTCGTGATGGATCCTCTCGACTCTATTCGGCCTCACGGGCCGATCGTCATCGATATCGAGAACATCACGAAGAACTACGTGATGGGCGAAGAAACCGTGCATGCGCTGCGCGGAGTTTCCTTAAAAATTCATCGCAACGAATACCTTGCGATCATGGGTCCAAGCGGCAGCGGTAAATCGACGCTCATGAACATGCTCGGCTGTCTCGATACGCCGAGTTCGGGCCGTTACGATTTCAGCGGCAAGAACGTCAAGGAGATGGACGACGACGAACTCGCCGCCATCCGGAACCGCGAGATCGGATTCGTGTTCCAGACGTTCAACCTACTCCCCCGCTCCACCAGCCTGAAAAACGTCGAGCTTCCTTTGATCTACGCGGGGGTCGATCCTGACACGCGGGAAGAACGCGCTGCCGAAGCGTTACGAGATGTCGGATTAGGCGATCGACTCAGTCATAAACCTAACGAGTTGTCGGGTGGTCAGCGCCAGCGTGTTGCCATCGCACGGGCGCTGGTGAATAGGCCCTCCATCATATTGGCAGACGAGCCCACCGGAAATCTGGACTCGAAAACCGGCGAAGAAATCATGGCGTTACTCGAAACGCTCTACGAACGCGGCAATACCATCATCCTGGTCACGCACGAATCCGACATTGCCCGCCACGCGCGCCGCACCGTATTCTTACGCGACGGCCTGATCGAAAGTGATGATTATGCCGGCCGGGACAGAGAATTTGCAGAGCTAAGCGCGAGATGAAGCGTTTCTGGTACGAAATTAGCGAGAGCTGGAAGATTGCGGCGGCGCAGATGTTGTCGAACAAGACGCGGTCCACGTTGACGGCGTTGGGCGTAATCATCGGCATCGTGGCGGTGACGTTAATGGGAACGGCGGTGAATGGCATCCAGGCTGGTTTCGACAAGAGCATGTCGGTGCTAGGCGAGGATGTGCTCTACGTACAGAAGGAGCCGTGGGCGCGGGTGAACGATTGGTGGAACTATCGTAACCGAAAGAAGATCGAAACTTCGTACGCCGAGCAATTGAATCGGATGATCGGGGCGATGCCGAACTCAAACCTCATCATCGCGGTGCCGGCGACGAGTCTGATCCAGTCGGTCAAGCACGATGATGCAGTTGTGAACGGCATTTTTACACTCGGCACGACGTCGGATTTCATCCTGACCTCCACGGTCGACTGCAAGGAAGGACGTTTTTTTAACGAGATCGAGGCGCGCGACGCATCCGAAGTGTGCGTCATCGGGTATGACGTCGCGGACGCGCTTTTTCCGAGTGGTAGTTCGGTTGGCCAGCGCGTGACGATCAATGGTCACCCTTTCAAGATAGTGGGGGTTAACAATCGCCAGGGAACGTTCCTGGGACTTTTCAGCTGGGACTCCATGATCGTGATGCCGCTGCCGGCATTTAAGAAATATTTTAATACTCCCAAAGCGGAATCAGATGTGCGGGTGAAGGTGAAAGACAAGACCAAGCTGGCGGAAGCGAAGGACGAGCTAGTGGGATTGATGCGGCGGGTGCGCGGGCTTTCCCCGGAGGCAAAGGATGACTTCGCGATTAACGAGCAACAGGCGTTCAAGAGCACGTTGGATCCCGTCAAAAATTCGATCGCAATCGCCGGTTTGTTTATCACCGGGCTTTCACTCTTCGTGGGCGCCATCGGGATCATGAATATAACTTTCGTTAGCGTGAAGGAGCGCACGAAGGAAATCGGCACGCGCAAGGCCCTCGGTGCGCGCCGTCGCACCATCCTGTTACAGTTTCTGATCGAATCGACCGCACTTTGCCTCCTCGGCGGGTTCATTGGCCTGGCGTTTGCCTTTCTTGTTTGTATGGGCATCACCCGGGCTTTCGAATCGTTTCCGCTGCATCTTTCAATGGGTCTCGTTATCACCAGCATGGTCGTATCGGTGATGACCGGGTTGCTCTCCGGTTTCGCTCCGGCGTGGACGGCGGCGAGGCTCGATCCGGTTACTGCTTTGAGGTACGAATGAAGAGATTTTACCGCAGAGATCGCAGAGGGCGCAGAGGCTGAATGAAACTGGATGAACTGACGGAGGAGATCATTGGCGCCGCGATGGAGGTGCACCGCGCGCTAGGGCCGGGGCTCCTTGAATCGACCGATGAGCTTTGTCTTTGTCGCGAGTTGCATCTGCGGGAGATCCCGTTCGAAAGACAAGTCGGGATCGCAGTCGAATACAAAGGCGTAAAGCTCGACGCCGGCTATCGCGCAGATCTAATCGTTGGCGGCCAAATGCCTGTGGCACTTAAGAGCATGGACGCGTTGCTGCCAATTCATGACGCGCAGTTACTTGGCTATCTGAAGTTGAGCGGACTTACGGTTGGGCTGATAATCAACTTCAACGTTCAGCTGTTAAAGCAAGGCATTCGACGAAAAGTCCTTAATCTTCAGCAAGACGTTTCTCTCTGACTCTGCGATCTCTGCGTCCTCTGCGGTATAAATGAAACTCCCCTCTTTCAAATTAAGCGCGCTCTCCAAGGATACGCTTCGCATGTCCCTGGCATCGCTCGGCGCGAATAAGCTTCGGTCCGCACTAACGATGCTTGGAATCACCATCGGCGTCTTCTCTGTTATCTCGGTCATGACCG
>JBBQHM010000016.1:0-29000 GCA_038323965.1 Chthoniobacterales bacterium
CATCACTTCGGTCGGATAATCATATTTCTTATAGTAGGCGTAGATTTCCCCGACGGATTGAACTCCCGGGTCCTCGGCGCCGGCGTAATCGCGCTTGTTCGCTGCTTTATACCAATCGTAGATCCTGCCCACGAACGGAGAGATTAACTGCGCTTTCACTTCCGCGGCGCGCACCGCCTGCGGTAACGAAAAGAGAAGCGTCATGTTGCACTTGATGCCCTCTTTTTGCAGTTGCTCGGCAGCGGCAAGGCCTTCCCACGTCGATGCGATCTTGATGAGAACGCGGTCGCGTTCGATCCCCTGCTCCTTGTAGAGCTCGATCAGTTTTCGCGCCTTCGCGATCGAGCCTTCCACGTCAAACGAGTAACGCGCGTCGGTCTCAGTCGAGACGCGACCCGGCACGATTTTCAAAATCTCGGATCCGAATTTTACGAGCAAGTGCTCGATGATGTCTTCGATCTGCGCGGCGCCGGTTAACCCGGACGTCTTGCGATCGGTCAACACCGCGTCGAGAAGGTGGTTGTAGTTCTCCTTCTGCGTCGCCGCGAAAATCAGGCTCGGGTTCGTGGTCGCGTCCTGAGGCTTGAAATCGCGAATCGACTCGAAATCGCCGGTATCGGCCACGACTTTGGTGAACTGCTTGAGTTGCTCGAGCTGGTTTAGCTTGGTCTGCGTTTCAGGTTTATCGGCTACGGCGGTGCTCATGTGGATTCCTCGTTCAATTTTGTCGACCTACTCTGCACCAACATCTCCACGAAAGCACGCGAAGTGCGCAATGAATAACGCTGCATTAGCTATTCGCGATCTCGTCGATTCGCCGAAATTCCTCGTCGGAGAACGCGAGCTTTTCTATTGCCCGGACATTCTCGACGATCTGTTCGGCGTCGGACGCGCCAATCATCACCGAGGTCACTTCCGGACACCGCAGAATCCAGGCAATCGCCATCTGCGCGAGCGTCTGCCCACGCGAAAGAGCGAGCTCGTTGAGCGCCGAGATTTTTGCACGCAGAGCCGGCGTCACCGCCGCTCGCTGCTCGTCCGACCAGGATTGCGCGGCGCGTGACTGTTCCGGAATTCCAGCGAGATAACGCGCACTGAGGAGCCCCTGCGCCAGCGGAGAAAACGCGATAATTCCAACCCCAACTTTACGAGCGACCGGCAAGAGATCGCTTTCCACTTCGCGACGCAAAATGCTGTAGCTCGATTGCTGGACGACAATTGGTGTCGATCGCCGTTCGCGGGTTAGTCGCACCGCGGTTTCGAGCTGTTCGCCACTATAATTACTAACACCGGCGTAAATCGCTTTCCCGCTTTGCACGATGTAATCGAGAGCACCCAGCGTTTCTTCGAGCGGCGTCTCGCGATCAAATCGATGTGCATAAAAAATATCGACATGATCCAATTCCAAGCGCTGGAGCGATTGCTCAAGGCTTTCGATGAGCGACTTGCGCGAGCAGCCGCTTCCAAAAGGACCGGGCCACATCGGAAATCCCGCCTTGGTCGAAACGATGACTTCCTCGCGTGGAAGTTCGCGCAGGACGCGGCCAACCACCGTCTCGGCGCGACCGGGCGGTTTGCCATAATTATTTGCGAGATCGAAGTGCGTGACGCCGGCATTGAATGCGCGAAAAATGCAATCGCGCGCCACGTCCTGACCGATGTAGCCGCCGAAAGTTTCCCAGGCGCCTAACGAGATCGCCGGCAGCTTGAGACCGGACTGACCGCACTGTCGGAAGGGCATCGCGTCGTAGCGCTTTTCGTCCGGCGCAAACTGAATCCAACTGAGCCGGTCGCGCTGAATCGGCCGCACGTTCGTCGGCCCGCGGCGTCGTGGTTCCACCGGTTAGGACGAAGCAACCGTGGGTTGCGACACGCTCCGCTTCGAACTGATTGCCTGCCGGACAAAGTTCTGACCCAATTCCCACATCGGACCAGGAAATTTGCGGCAATCGGTCAGGACATCATCAAGCGCGGTCACGAACAGGTTGACCTCCTTTTCGCCGATAATTAAAGGCGGCAAAATTTTCACAACGTCCATCGCGTGACCCGCCACCTGCGTCAGGATCTGATGCTTCGCCAGCAGCTGCGTGACGACCATTTGCGCGAACAGCACCTTGTCGACCTTGTGCAAAAGCTTCCACGCCATCTTGAGTTTGAATTCCGTCGGCTCCTGGAATTCGATCGCGATGATCAACCCTTTGCCGCGCACTTCCCTGATAAAAGAATGTTTCGCCCGTAACGCATCGATGCGCTCCATGAGCAACGCGCCCATGCGTGCAGAATTTTCGACAAGCTTTTCGTCGTCGATGATTTCAAGAGCGGCGAGGCCGCACGCCATCGCGAGATTATTTCGACCAAACGTGGTGGAGTGAACGACGCAGCGATCCATACGACTGAATGTCTTTTGGTAAATTTCGCGTCGCGCCACAATCGCGCCGCACGGCACGTAACCGCCGCTCAACGTCTTCGCCAGGGTGATGATATCAGGCTCAAGATTCCAATGCTCGAACCCGAACATCCTGCCGGTTCGCCCGAGCCCAGTCTGAATTTCATCGACGATGAACAGGGTGCCGAATTTGCGACAGAGTTTTTGCGCTTGCTGATAGAAATCTGTCTTCGGCGATTTGCAGCCTTTGCCTTGCACCGGTTCGATGACGAACGCAGCGACATCGCGCTTCGCCAGTTCACGCTCAAGCGCCGGAAGATCATCGAGCGCCACGCGCGTATCCCAACCTTCCATCAGGGGCCCGAAGCCTTCGGTAAAACTTTCGCAACCCATCAGCGAAAGCGATCCCAGGCTTAGTCCGTGAAATGCGCTCTCCACTGAGATCACACGCTTCCGGCCGGTTGCCGCGCGCGCAAATTTCAATGCGCCTTCCATCGCCTCGGTGCCGGAGTTGCAGAAAAATACGGCGTCGAGATGCGACGGTGTGCGTTTCGTGATCGCCTCCGCCAGCAGTCCGCTCAGCAGCGAGCAATCCAGCTGCACCATGTTAGGCAAATCGAGATCGAGCACGTCGCGAATGGCCTGATTCACGCGCGGATGATTGCGCCCAATATTGTAAACCGAGTAACCGCTCAGGAAATCGAGGTAGGCGCGATTATCCATGTCGTAGAGATAGGCGCCCTCGGCCCGCGCATAGACCTTATCGAACCCAATGACTCGCTGCGCCGCCACCAGCGTGCGGTTGAGATGCTTGTGGTGCAGCTCGTAGTTCTCGCCGAGACGCGCGGCGATGATTTCTTTAAGGTCGAAAGCCACGCGCAATTCTCCCCGCTACGGGCGCGAAACGCAAACGCCACCCGTCCGCAAAAAAGCCGCAGAGTTCACGCGGAACTCTGCGGCTGAATTTGAGCGATCTTACTCGCGCTTAATCCTGGTCGACGACGATTTTCGTCACGGTCGTGCTGCCCGGAGTATCATAATAGACATGCACTGGCACGCCTGGTTTGATGAGCGAAGCTTCGATCGTTTTGCCGGCCTTGTTCACATACGTCACGGTTTTGCCGAGGGTATAACTGAGCGGATCGGTTACGCCAACGCGGCGGACAACGATCGATTTACCGGGCTCGAATGTGGTAACGGTACCTTCAGTCGTAGTGGTCGTCGTCTCGGTTGTCGTTGCGCCGGTGGTTGGCTTCACGGTTGTCGATTCAGTGGTAGTGGTGCTCGTCTGTGCGAAAGCCAACGGTGCAATGGCAGCGCAAGCGAGTGATAGAATTGTCTTTTTCATAGTTTCCTTTGGTTGACTGTCCTGCCTCCACTTCGTGCCTGCCGCTGCGTGCGGTCGGCTCGTGAGGCGCAAAAAGTTCGACTGCTCGCACGCCTCGCTTATTCACGCGAAAAGCCGCATTGAGTCGCCAGTTTGATCGGCTAACGTGCCGCGAATGTCCGCTCCTGTTGCAAAGGTTGACCCGAAAGTGACTCCCGCATTGATCGTCAAACATGGGCTAACCCAGGATGAGTACGAGCGCATTACACGTATCCTCGGACGCGATCCGAACTTCACCGAGCTCGGCATCTTCTCGGTGATGTGGAGCGAGCATTGTTCCTACAAAAATACCCGCCCGGAGCTTAAAAAATTTCCCACCACCGGCTCTAATATCCTGGTCAAAGCGGGTGAAGAAAACGCCGGCGTGGTCGACATCGGCGACGGCTGGGCGGTCGCATTTAAGATCGAGTCGCATAATCATCCCAGCGCGATCGAGCCGTTTCAGGGCGCGGCCACCGGCGTCGGTGGAATCATTCGCGACATCTTCACCATGGGAGCGCGCCCTGAATTTTCGCTGAATTCGCTTCGCTTCGGGCCGATCACCGGCAATTCGAAAAACGTCGCGACCAATCTCCGGCTTTTCAAAGGTGTCGTCGCGGGAATTTCGCATTACGGCAATTGCATCGGCGTCCCCACCATCGGCGGCGAAATTTACTTCGATGAGAGTTTTGAGGGCAACCCACTGGTGAACGTTTTTTGTCTCGGCGTTCTCCGGCACGAACAGCTCGCGCGCGGTGCGGCCAAAGGCGAAGGCAACCCGGTCTTTTACGTTGGCGCGGAGACCGGTCGCGACGGACTCGCGGGCGCAGCTTTCGCCTCGCGAGAATTAACAGAAGAATCGCGCGCGGATCGCCCTGCCGTTCAAGTCGGCGATCCATTTAAAGAGAAACTGCTCCTCGAAGCGTGCCTCGAGCTTCTTACCACCGACGCAGTTGCTGGCATCCAGGACATGGGCGCTGCGGGTCTCACTTGCTCCACCTGCGAAACAGCAAGCCGCGGCGGGACGGGCGTCGAGATTGACCTGGCGAAAGTGCCGCAGCGGGAACCCGGCATGACACCGTACGAGACGATGTTAAGTGAATCGCAGGAGCGCATGCTGATCATCGCGAAGCGCGGACAAGAAAAAGTCGTCCGCGATATTTTTGAGAAGTGGGATGTGCCTTGTGCTGAGATCGGAAAAGTCACCGGCGATGGCATGATGCGCGTGCGAAATCACGGGGAAATCGTCGCTGAAATCCCGGCGAAACCGCTGGCCGACGAAGCACCCATTTATCATCGCGAGATTCGGCAGCCAAAAATCGCCGCAGTCGTGGAGTTAGCGCAGGCCGTCACCGAGTTATCGGCAGCGGCTGCGGTCAAGGCGCTAAAACAACTTCTGAGCGATCCCACCATCGCGTCGAAGAATTGGGTTTACCGCCAATACGATCACACAGTCCGCACGGGCACGGTAGTCCCGCCCGGTTCCGACGCCGCGGTGTTTCGAGTGCCGTATGCGAACAAAATTCTCGCCGCGACGACCGATTGCAATTCCCTTTTCTGCGCGCTCGATCCCCGCGAGGGCGGCCGAATCGCAGTGGCGGAAGCGGCTCGCAACCTTGCCTGTTCCGGCGCGCGTCCGCTCGCGGTGACGGATAATTTGAACTTCGGTAATCCCTACAAGCCCGAGAACTTTTGGCAGCTCCGTGAATGCGTCGAAGGAATCGCCGAGACCTGCCGTGAGTTTGAGACGCCGGTTGTTGGCGGCAACGTCTCCCTCTATAATGAAAGCCCGGCGGGCGTGGTCGATCCGACTCCAACGATCGGAATGGTCGGGATCATCGATGACGAACGACACATCACAACCCAGTGGTTCAAAAGCGAGGGCGATGTCGTCATTCTCGTTGGCGCACCTGGATCGGGTCTCGGCGCCTCGCGTTACATGAAAGTCTGTCACAATCTCAAGGCGGGATTGCCGCCGCGTTTAGATGTCGAGCAGGAAAAATTGGTGCAGCGCGTGACACTGGATCTCATTCGCAGCGGACTTGTAAAAAGCGCGCACGATTGCAGCGAAGGCGGACTTGCTGTCGCGCTCGCGGAATGCTGCTTCAATCCCGCGCACCCGCTTGGCGCGGCGCTGGAGATAAGTTCGCCCGAGAGTGCGCTGGCAGACATTCTATTTAACGAATCGTCTTCGCGCATCGTGATTTCAGTCGCAGCTGATTCGGTGGACGCCGTGCTGACGCAGCTTGGCAAAAGTGCGGTTGCGCATCAAAGGCTGGGAGTTATTGCCGGGAGTGAATTATCCATCCGCCTGAACGGCGGCGACCAATTCCAGTGCACAGTGAACGAACTTCGCGACGACTGGTATTCTGCGATCCAGCGCGCAGTCGATGCTGACTAACTTTCATTGAATCTGTTACCGACATCGTCGATGTTCTCAAGCGCGAGTTTCCCCTCATGACGCATACTGAAATCTCAGATCGCGACGCATTCCCGCAACACGAATGCGGCATCTTCGCAGTGTACGGTCACCCGAACGCCGCGGTCCTGACTTACTACGGGCTATTCGCGCTCCAGCATCGCGGACAGGAGAGCGCGGGCATCGTGACGAGCAATGGTCCGGGAACCGATTTCCAGCTCCATCGTGACATGGGCCTGGTTTCGCAGGTTTTCGGCGCGGACGAGCTTGAGCGCTTGAAGGGAACGCGCGCAATGGGTCATACGCGTTACTCGACCACCGGCTCGAGCACGTTGAAAAATGCGCAACCATTCGTCGTTGATTGCCAGCGGGGACAGATCGCGGTTGCGCATAACGGCAACCTTATTAACGCGGACATTCTGCGTGACGAATTGGAACGCAACGGCTCGATCTTCCAAACCACGGCCGATAGTGAAATCATTCCGCATTTGCTCGCACAGCCAATCAAAAATGGCGGGAGCGCGCTAAGCGTACTGCGGCGACTCGAAGGCGCATTTTCGCTTGTCATCATGAGCGAGCGCGAAGTCATCGCCGTGCGCGATCCGTTTGGCTTCCGCCCCCTCGTTATCGGCAAACTCGATGGCGCCTACATTCTTTCTTCGGAAACCTGCGCGCTCGACCTGATTCATGCGGAATTCATTCGCGAAGTTGAGCCCGGCGAAGTCCTCATCATCGATGAAAACGGGATACGTTCGGAATGGCCATTCCGCGACGAGTCTCCTGCCTTTTGCATGTTCGAGTACGTCTATTTCGCGCGTCCGGACAGCATCATGTCGGGGGTAAATGTTGCGAAAGTCCGCACTGAGATGGGCCGTGAGCTGGCCCGTCTATATCCAGTGGAGGCGGACATCGTCGTCCCGGTTCCGGACTCCGGTAACTATGCCGCGTTAGGGTTCGCGCAGGAGTTAAAACTTCCGTACGAACACGCGTTTGTCCGCAATCACTACATCGGCCGCACCTTCCTGCAGCCGAGCCAGCTGATTCGCGATTTCGATGTGCGGGTGAAGCTGAATCTCATCAAGGAGGCAGTCGCTGGAAAACGCGTCGTCGTGGTCGACGATTCCATCGTCCGCGGCACCACGGCGAGAGCGCGCGTGGTGAATCTCCGCGAGGCTGGTGCCAAGGAAGTGCACATGCGCGTAAGTTGCCCGCCGCATCGCTTCGCCTGCCATTATGGCATCGATTTTCCTGACCCGGATAAGTTAATCGCGAATCGGATGGGCCATCAGGAAATCTGTGACTACCTCGGCGTCGATAGTCTCGGTTACCTCGATATCGATGGCATGGTGCGCGCGACCGGACAGGAGGCGAACCGTTTTTGTCTCGCATGTTTTACCGGCAAGTATCCTTTGGCGGTCGATCCCGAACTGGACAAGTTCATTATGGAACGCCGGGAAAATAGATCACGCGCGCTCGCTGCCGAAGAAGAGCATCCTGAGTTGTTCGCGATCTAGTTCGCCGAACACCAACGCAGAACTAGCGCAGCGATCTTCCTCGGCTAGGATTCGCTTCGCCGCTCATGACAACGAAGTCTCACGTGTCGTCCGCAAAAAAAGCTTACGCCCGCGCCGGCGTCGATGTCGATCTGGGTAACCGACTCAAAAGCCGGATACAGGATGCGGTAAGGCAAACACACGGTCCCGAAGTGCTCGGCAAAGTAGGAGGGTTCGGCGGATTATTCGCGCCCGACTTTCGTGGGATGAAGGAGCCGATCCTCGTCTCCAGCGTGGATGGCGTCGGGACCAAGTTGAAAATAGCGTTCGCCATGAACCGGCACGACACCGTCGGCGCCGACCTGGTGAATCATTGCGTCAACGACATTGCCGTCATAGGGGCGCGACCACTCTTCTTCCTCGACTACATTGGATGTGAACGCCTGGACGCATCCGTATTCGAGCAACTACTAGGTGGATTTGCGCGAGCTTGCCGAAGTGCAGGCTGCGCCTTGATTGGGGGAGAGACGGCGCAAATGCCGGGAATGTACCGACGCGACGAGTACGATTTGGCCGGATGCATCGTCGGGGTTGTCGACCGTAAAAAGATAATCGATGGCGCCCGAATCAAGCGTGGCGATGTCATCCTGGGACTTCCATCGAATGGACTTCACACCAACGGCTACTCACTGGCGCGCGAGGTTCTCTTCAAGCGCATGAAATTGAAAGTGACCGATCACATCGAAGGAGTCCGACGCTCGTTAGGTAGGGAATTATTGCAGGTGCATACAAATTACAGGACCGCGCTGGCCACCGTTCCCAACTCCATGTTCCACGGTTTGGCCCACATCACTGGCGGCGGCCTCGTTGACAATCTCCCACGGGTGCTCCCGACCAACTGTGATGCGATAATCAATACCCGCTTGTGGCGCGTGCCGCCGATCTTCGAACTTATTGCCAGGCACGGCAGGGTCGCGCGCGAAGAAATGTATCAAGTATTCAATATGGGAATAGGTATGGTCGCGATCGTCTCTCCGCGCCACGTCGAGAAATTAAAGCGATCACTCCGGGCGCGCATCATCGGCAAGATCGAAGCTGGAACCGGAAAAACTCGGCTAACCTTCTAGGGAATGAAGAAGCGTGCTTCCCGCTTCCAGGGAGATAACTTCAGTCGCAATCCCGACGTCGTTAACCTTATCGAACAGATCGCGCGGGAGAAGCACTGCACTGCCGCGCAGTTGGCGCTGGCCTAGGTGGTCGCGCAGGGAGAGAATGTAGTTCCCATCCCGGGAACCAAACGGCGCAAATACCTACAGGAAAATATAGGCGCTTTGGAAGTGAATCTGGCCGCGGAGGAACTCACGCGGATTGACGGGGTTTCGCCGAGAGGCATCGCTTCGGGATCCCGTTATCCCGAAGCGATGATGAAGTTAATTAACCGCTGACTACTTCGAACCTTTGCGGCGAGCGGCCCAACGCGCTTTCATCATTTCAGAAAGACGTTTGCGCGCAGCAGGACTCATACGGCCACGACGACGGGCCTTACCGGTCGACTTCTTGGCTGAGCTGGCGCTCTTCGACGCGCTGCTATCCTGACCTGAACGTTGGCGGGCCCAACGAGCGCGAGCTGCCGCCGAGATTTTAGCGCGAGCTTCAGGGGACATCCTGCGACGTCCACCCTTTTTCGCAGCTTTAGTCCCCTTGCTTGATGATGAAGAAGACGACGTGGAAGAAGAGGACGACGAGCCACCTCCGAAGAGTCTGCTCAACCGATCTTCAAGTGCCGAAATCTGCCGACGAATATTTACCGCTTGTTCCAGCGATGCTAGAGATAGATCCATAGTAGTGTTGCATAGCGGACTTACCCCAACGGCGCAACCTAATAGTTTAAAGTAGTTAGAACTTTATAGCGTAGTGCCGGAAATACTTACTCCTGCTCCAAGGTCACTGGTGACTCTCGCTTGGTAACCAAAGCCGAAGCTACAAATTGCTGCACGATCACTCCGCGCTGATTGCGAGTTATATTTCGGAACTTCAATATCCCATGGCGATCGAGGGAACGTGATTCCCTAAGCTCGAGTATCTCGGTTTCTACGCTGAGTTCGTCTCCTACCCTGACAGCTTTCGGCCATTTTAGTTCGTCTACTCCGAGGCCGATGGCTCCGCCGGCAAATTTCATCCGCGTCACGAAAAGTCGCATCGAGATCGCGGCCGTATGCCAGCCGCTGGCGGCAAGGCCCTGGAACAGACTCTGCCGCGCCAATGCGTCGTCCAAGTGAAACTGCTGTGGATCGAATTCTGCCGCGAAAGACTTAATTGCCGCCTCTGTGATTAGAGCACTGTCCGAGATATACTTCTGACCGCTCTTCAAATCCTGAAAGAACGTTTCGGCTCTTTCGTTCACACCCTCTGCATAGGACATTGCCGCGCGAGGTGCAATGTGTAAGGTGATTTCCCGAACGGGCAGTTAGCTCAGCGGTAGAGCGGCACGTTTACACCGTGTTGGTCGGGGGTTCGATCCCCTCACTGCCCATCGTCCTTTCACTATCCCGCAGCGATCGGCTCGAGCGCTGCATCGCTAGCGGCAGACTTCGCGCCAGCAACCGGGAAACAATCACTACTCCAACAATCGTAGGAGCAAGTAACTCTCCCACTCTTCGCGCGGACATGAGATCGAATCCAAGCGCCAGGATGAGCAACACGGCCAGGATACTAATTAGAAATTTCGTGACCACCCGGCGCCAGACTCGCAATCTGAATTTTTCTTCCACATCGTGTTCCCCGAAAAGGAGCGCGCGGATTTGCAGGGTCGCAAGCGTCACAAAAATTAATCCCAGGTCTCCGAGATAGAGTTGAATCGAGATTATTTCACGATTGAAACGCACGAAGGTCTGAAGCGCATAAGGCAGACTCGCGACGGCGAACAAGAAGACAAAGTTCGCAACAACATCGAACGCACGCGCAACGAACCCAAGCCGGAACACGCGATAATGCTCGAGCCAAATAATGCAGATGACGGCGAACGTCGTCACGAAAGGCGCAAACTTCGCCACCGTCAGCACTTCTCGCGCGGTGGGCGGCAGATCGAGACGCCCGGCCAGCAACGATAGACTAAAACCGAAGACGAGATCGCTGAAGGCTTCGATTCTGGCGGAGAAGCGCTGATCGCCAGGCAGTGATTGAGCCAACGTTGACATGCGCATCAGATCAGCACGATCTAGCGCATTTCTGAAGTAAAAACATGTTGGCCCGTAAACCGGCTTGAATTCTGCTCGAAGGGAAGGTTATGGATGCGATCCTTGCGAGTTTTACTTCGGCGCCAGCTCAAAAACGGGACAATAGGACGCCCGCTACCGCTCTGCGCAATGCGCTCGACATGAATCATAGACGTATGGTGCAAACCGCGCGGCGCCAGTGGGAAGCGCATCATCGCGGTCGCGATCAATCCGACCGCTGTGTGTCAGTGCGTGTTCGTAGAGCCATCGACAATTGATTCTGTCAGGGCTTTGGGGGTTCACTGACACGCAACACGATTTTTCCGCGTGTATGTTGCGTCTCAATTTGTTGATGCGCCTTGGCCGCATCGCTCAGTGGAAGCACTTGCGATACTAGAGGAGTGATCTTCTTCTGGTCGACCAATTTGGCGATCTCCGCGAGGACGATCGAGTCCGGGTGCGCCATCAGGGTGCTGCCTCTAATCTCATGGGAGGCGAGTTCCGACTGATTCGGCTCATCAACTATACTTACGATCGCTCCACCTTTCTTCACAACCTTGTAGGAACGAGTGAGCGTCTCGCCACCGACCGTGTCGAGAACCACATCGACATCCTTCGCTACGTCCTCAAATTTAGCGGTCGTGTAGTCAATCGCCTGGTCTGCGCCCAGCTGTTTGAGGACGTCTTGATTTGCAGCCGATGCCGTCGCGATGACTTTGGCCCCGCGCGACTTCGCGATCTGAATCGCCATGCTTCCTACTCCGCCCGATCCGCCGTGAATAAGAATTGTTTGACCCGATTGGAGTTTCGCGTCGTCGACTAATGCCTGCCACGCAGTGGTCGCCGCAATCGGTAAGGAGGCCGCTTCTTCGAAAGTGCAGGCCTTGGGCTTAAAAGCCGTTTCATTCTCTTTCGCTGTCGCATATTCCGCATAAGCCCCGCCGCCTCTGCGAATGGAAAGGTAGGCGTAGACCGCATCGCCCGCCTTGAAGCGCGCGACCTTCGGACCAGTCTTTTCTACGATTCCCGCAACATCATAGCCCATGCGCATAGGAAATGGATCTGTCGTCGCCAGGCGCGCGAGCATGCCGTGGCGCACCTTGGCGTCGACAGGATTTACGCCCGCCGCGATGACACGAATTAGAATTTCATCCTCGTTCGGCTCCGGTCGCGGAACGTCTTCGTACTGCAAAACTTCAGGTCCGCCATAACTGTGAATCACCACCGCCTTCATGGTTGGTGGAGTGGGCGAAGCGGCAAGCCCTGCACCCGCGAAGATTACGAAGGCCGCAAAGATGAAATAGATCTGGCGCATGCCTGAGATCATGGCGTCCCGCAGCCGGCCGACGAGCGCTAACCGCGGAAATTGGTTCTCTACTTCTGAAACATCGACCGCACTTTATCGTGCGGCAGCGCGTCAACTTTGTGCCCGTCGCGTCCAGTCATGTCATGGTTATCGACCAGCGCATTAACGATTGCTTCCTCCGTCGCCTGCACGGTCGCTTCGAAGAGCGGATCCATAAAGTCATTGGAGAACGCATCGACTGATCGAGTCGCGGCCGATGAATCGGCGGCGTTCGCATTCGCAGTAGAGAGCGCGAGAAACAAATCGCCGGAGCCGTTGCCCGAGACACTGCCCGTTCGCGCAAGTCCGAGCGAAGCGCGCCGCGCCAGACGCTTTAGCTGATGCGGCAGAAGCGGGGCATCGGTCGCAACCACAATAATGATGGAACCGGTTTCCTTCGGATAAACTGAACCAGGAATTTCTTTCCCGACGTTCAAGCCGCGAATCGTAAGCTGTGCGCGCCGACCGCAGTTGGCCTGCACCATGACGCCGACACTGTAGTCCCGCCCCTTCACTTTAACGACCCGCGACGAGGTACCCATCCCTCCCTTGAATTCATAGCAAATCATCCCGGTCCCGCCGCCAACGCTACCTTCTTCGATCGGCCCGCCGTGCGCACTTTCAATCGCATTCGCTACATGTTGAGGCGTGACGTGAAATCCATCGACGTCATTAAGCCAGCCATCCCATGTCTCGGCCACGATCGGCAGACTCCAGGCAAATCCCTGCGCGTCGGGACCACCGTGAGCTATGCGCCACGCGATCACTGCATCGCGCGCAACGCCTACGCTATGAGTGTTTGTAAGAATGATCGGTCCTTCCAGAAATCCACTCTCTTCCAGCCACGCCGTCCCGGTCATCTCGCCATTTCCATTTAACGAGAAATATCCGGCGAATACCGGGTCGTTCATCGCGGCGCGACCGCGCGGCATGATCGCAGTCACACCGGTGCGGACAGGTCCCTGGCCGACGCGAAGGGGGCCATCCCCGCTCATCAGTGTCGTATAGCCGACCTCCAGGCCGGAGACGTCGGTGATCGCATTGAATTTCCCCGGGGTTCCGTCGAACGGAATACCCAGATCTCGCGCCCGAACTTGTTGGGCGAGAACTGCCGAGGGGTCGACGCGAAGCGGTTCTTTTGCTCCGAGCTCAACCGCACCCGCGATGGCTACCAGTAGGAAAGGAACAATGCGCATTGGTCGGATCATCTCGCGTATTTCGCGATCACGTGGTCGATGTAGTCGCTGTATTTTTCGGCTAGCGCGGCGCTTTCGATGAACAGGATGTTCTCCGCATTAAATTGCGCGCTGCGCGAGAAATTAAAGGAACCGGTGATCACGGTATCATCGACCAACAGCACTTTGTTGTGCATGAAATCATGGCGTCCCGTTGGTGTGTAGGGCGTGGAATTTTTTCCGGCCAGTCGCGCTCCCACGATGATCTCATGCAGCGCGGGAACCTTCCAGCGATTCGAAGGAACGCCCTCCCATTGTCGATAAACATCCGCCATCTGAGTACGGTCGTAGATTCCATCGACTTTCACGCGACCTTCGCGCAACAGGTCGGTCAGCGCGCCGATCAACGTCCCGGAATTTATAAGCAGGCTGCAGATGCGCACTCGGCGCTGAGCAGATTTCACGCGGCGGGCTACCTCTGTATCGATCTCCAGTCCGCACCCGGGTGAGAACATTACGCGCGTCGGCGCGCTTACGCCCGCGTATTGAAGTTCCACGGGTTCCGTCCTGATGGCGCCGGTATCTTCGAAGTTACCTTTCTCCCACAATTCCTCAAAGTCGGCCGCGTAATAGCCAGCGATCTGCGTCGAGTCGAGCACGAGGACGTTATTCTCCATGATGGTGAATGCGTCGTCGGTCAGATTGAGCGACCCCGTCCAGACCGACGCCGCATCGCGGGCGATGAACTTGTGGTGCATCAACTTCATTCCCGCGATCCGTTTCCACGGAAACCCCAGTGATTGGACCTGCGCGCTCGTGCCGGGAGACGCCGGGTCCTGCCCAGCAGCAAGGTTAGGGTTCAGCGGTTTGTCGCCGTCATAGCAAATACGAATCTGAACTCCTGCCGCCGCACGCTCGCGCAACGCGGCTGCTAGTTGATTTTTAAGCGGGTCGCTCAGGCGCATGTCGTAGAGCGCGAAGTCGAGCGAACGCGTTGCCTGGCTGATGAAGTCGACCAGCCGCAGCATCACCGCGTCCGCCGCCTGCTCTCCTTGGGCCAGGAAAAAGACCGAAATCTGATCGTTTAATTCCATTTTTTCATTCGCGGCCAGGCCGACTGCAGATCTTCGTTAATCCCGCGACAAATATAGATATCGTACCACTCGTCGCGACGGGAATAGAGCTGCTCAGCGCGTCCGGCAACTTCTACCGTCGCGAAGTGTTTGCGATCGCCCCGGCCATTACTGCCCAGGACAATGACGGTTTCTCCATCGTAATCACGCGGTCCCCACAACCAATAGCTCTGATGATTCGAAATCGATTTCGGTAGTCCGTAGCGCGGCCCAAAGAAATCGATCGCTCCGGCCTGTCCGTAGCTATTCGCGAAGATCGCTGTTCGTTTCTGCTCATCCGCAGGAAGCGCGTGATAAATCCGCGCGACTTCTCGCGTCATATCTTCCCAGCCAAATTCGTCCGCGAAATATTGCGGCAGCGGCCCGGTTTCCTGGTTCTCCGCCTTCGGTGGCTCGATCCCCAGCTTCTTTTGATATGCGATTGCGCTTTCGGGGGACAATATGGGGGAGACGGTCGGCGCGAGGAGAGCGGCGGTAAGAAAAATCAATGAGACATACACCGGTCTCATCCATCTCGCCCGCGCGGAGCTTATTTGCTCAAACCCGACGGCACCTGCTGCGAGCAAAATCGGATATGCGGAAGCGATGTAATAGTTTTTCCCGCGCAGCGCGATGAAGGCGACGAGCATCGCGACGAATGCGATCCCGAGCAACCGAAACTGCGTTCCCGCCTTGCCGATGAAGAGCCAGATCAATCCACCGATCCACAATGGAGCGAGGATCGGATTCACCATCACGATTTGGTCGACGACAAACGCAATCGGCCCGCGCACCACATCTCGATTTGTGCTCCGAATGTTACGCATCAACTCCAGGAACGGGAAGTGATGCGTGACGAGCCACACGAAATTGGGCAGAAAGATCGCGAGCGCGATCAACGCGCCGAGCCAAATTTCGCGGGTCAATAAAAACCTTCGTGTCGACGTCACCAGAATTCCGAGCGCGAGCGCGAGAAGGAAAAATGCGGTGGTGTATTTATTTTCCATGCCGATCCCGGCCAGCACGCCAAACCAAATCCAATAGCGTGGTGCGTTAAGATGAATCGCGCGCACGACGCACCATGCGCAGGCGATCCAGAGCAGCGGTTCCCACGCGTTCATCGTGAGCCAGTGATGCAGGACGAGATAAATAGGGATCGCGACAACGGCGAGAGCGGCCAGCGCCTGCGCGTAGCGTCCGCCACCCATTTCGCGAGCGAGTTTTCCGGTTAACCAGACTGTCGCTCCTCCGGCCAGCGCGGGAATTAATCGTAACCCCAAAAGCGATTCGCCAAAAAGGTGTCGCGCCAGCCATGTCACGAACGCGATCAGCGGCGGCTGGTCGACGTAGCCGGCGCCCAGATGATCGGAGCAGGCCAAATAATAGAGCTCATCGCGAAAAATGCCGTAGCGGTTCGCGGTGCACAGGTGAAACAGCACTTTCGCCGCAGCCAGATAGAGAACGATCGCAGGCCCGGAATTCCACCGACGCGACGCGGTTTCTGCGTTCATCCGCAGTGCTTTAGCGAAAATGCTGCTGAAACACAGCGGAATTGTTTTGAATCGGCCGCGGCAACGTTAAAATGAGCGCGTGAGCTACGAAGTTTTCGCGCGCAAATATCGCCCACAGACTTTCAACGATCTCGTAGGACAGGACCACGTCGCGCGCACCTTGAAGAACGCCGTGGAGCAAAACCGTCTCGCTCACGCCTATCTTTTTGTAGGACCGCGCGGCACCGGGAAAACATCGACGGCGCGAATTTTAGCCAAGGCGTTGAACTGCACCGCGTTCCCGGCTCCGACTGCTACTCCATGCGGCATTTGCGACAACTGCAAGGAGATCGCCGCCGGCAATAGTTTTGACGTTCTCGAGATCGACGGTGCGAGCAACAACAAGGTCGATGAAGTCCGTGTCCTGACGGACAACGTCCGCTACGCCCCAGCCAAGGCGCGCTTCAAAATTTATATTATCGACGAAGTGCACATGCTGACTTCCGGCGCCTTCAACGCGCTGCTCAAGACACTGGAGGAGCCGCCGCCGCATGTGAAATTCATCTTCGCGACCACCGAGCCGCAGAAGGTTTTGCCTACCATCGTAAGTCGATGTCAGCGCTTCGATCTGCATCGCATTGGGACGAATCTCATCGCGCAACATCTGCAGTTCATCGCCGGCAAGGAGAAGATCACGCTGGCCCCGCTGGCCGCGCATGCGGTCGCGCGCGCGGCGGAGGGTGGGATGCGCGATGCCGAGTCGATGCTGGATCAGCTTGTCGCGTTTTGTGGCGAGAAAATCGAAGAGCCAGATGTGTTGAGCGTCTTCGGCCTGACGAGCCAGCAAACCGTCGCGGATTTCACCTTCAAAATTTTAAGCGGAGAAACTGCGGCCGCGCTGGAGCTGCTGCACAGCGAATGCGAAAGCGGTAAGGACATGATGAAGCTGATGTCCGATCTCATCGCATATCTGCGCGATCTCCTTGTTTTCAAGGTCAAGCCCGATGCACTCAGCGATGATGTTAGCGCTGAAATCCGAGCTGCCTTCGAGTCGCAGGCAGCATTGATCGAGACAGACCGGGTCCTGGAATTGATCGATCAATTTGCCGCGACGGAAGGTCGGATGAAGTGGGCTCCTAACAAGAAATTGCATTTCGAGGTGGCGGTCATTAAAGCAATCCAATCGCTTAACCAGGCAACGCTTGATGATGTGATCTCCAACCTCGCAGCGATGCGGGATGGCAAGGAAACGAAGGTAAAGGCCCCGATGAAAAGTGTACCGCCTCAGCGCGAAACGGCCGCTGCAGCTCAGCCAGTCGCCCGTCCAGCCGCCCCGAAAGCTGAAGCGCGGGCCGTTGCCGAAGTCGTTGAGCCAACGCCCATTGATGTCGAGCAGGTCTGGCGCGATGCGGCTCCGAAGATCACGAAAGCCCGGCCGATGTTAAAAGGTTGGGTAGCACAGGCCCATGCGCTCGGAGTTGACGGCCGGAATTTTCAAATTGGTTTCCCGCCCGATCATCGCACGGCAGTTGACGTGATGTCGTCGGCGCGCAATCGCGAATTAGTGGAGGCCGTGCTGCAGGAGGTGAGTGGTCGCGCGTTCAGCGTGAAGTTCGCGGTGAAAGAGGGATTAGACTCGCGCGCTGATTCTTCGGCTGGAGAAGCGGTGGAGCAGCATCCGCTCATTCAGGAAGCGGTGGAACTTTTCAAAGGTGAAATTAAGAAGTAACGAGCAAGACCAATTATGAATTTGAATAAGTTGATGAAGCAGGCGCAGGAGATGCAGAAACAGATGCAAAAAACGCAGGCCGAGCTTGCAGACAAAACCGTGGAAGTGCAGGCCGCGGGCGGGAAAGTTACAGTGGTCGCAAATGGTGCCGGCGACGTCCTGTCGTTGAAAATTGCGAAGGAAATCGTCGATCCCGAGGATGTGGAATTTCTGGAAGAAGCGGTGCTGAGCGGCGTCAAGCAGGCGATCGAGCAAGGCAAGGCGTTGGCCAGCTCGGAGATGTCGAAGATTACGGGCGGATTGGGAGTTGCGGGTTTGGGTTTATAGCGACGGCTCTCAAACGCGCTGTCATCCCGAGCGCAGCGAGAGACCAATCGTCGCGTTACGTTGTTACGATCCGCACCGAACGTCGGTGTTTTTCGTAGGTGCAAATCTCGCGCACGCCTAGCGCTTCCATCTTCTCGCGCAATTGAGCGTAGCGATCACCAAGCTGCGCGCAGGAATGAGCATCCGATGCGGTCGTAAAGCGGATTCCCTTTGCCAACGCGTCGCGAATTATTCCATCGGCCGGATACGACTCCCCTACCGGCTTGCGCCAGCCCGCGGTCGATAATTCAATCGCAAGATTTCGCGACGCAATCAGGTCCAACGTTTCCGCAATCAAATCCTCCACGCGCGAGCTTGACCGATGCCCGTGAATTTTCACGAGGTCGATGTGCGCCAGACAATCGACGAGCCCGGTCGCAGCGATGTCGCGCACACGCCGAAAGTAATCGGCGTAAACTTCGTCGATTCGTCGGCTGGAGAATTGTTCCGCACCTTCGGGAACGGTATCGAACATTTGATCGGCGCGGTCGAGGTAATGAACGGAGCCGAGGACGAAATCGAGTTTGTCCCAGTGAGTTTCCACCCAGGCACGTCCAGCCGCCGAAGTTTCGGGATCGTTATCCAGCTCAATGCCAGCACGGATTTTTATGTCGGGATTGCGACCGCGCAGCAATTCGATTTGATCGAAATTGATACCGGCATGATAGCGATCGTGATCGGTAAAGGCGATGTCAATCAGCCCGAGAACGCGCGCGCGATCGATCCATGGTTGCAGCAATTCCTGGGTGTAGCGTTGAACGCGGTGCCCCTGCGGGTGCGAGTGATAATCCGAGAAGAGAGGCGTCACGGCGCCGTCAGGAATTTTTGCTGCACGTGCAACTCCGGATACGCGGGGAAGAAAACTTCTGCGGTGTAAACTTTGTTCGGCTCCAGCTCGCGGGTGGCGATCGTCTCGACGTATTGGACATGTTCCTGCGAATTGATCAGGACGGTCGCCAGCTCTTCGGCGAAAGCATGATTCTCGGAGAATTTCGTCAACACTTCGCCCGCGGCATTCACCAGCTGAATCTCGATGCGCTGCGCCGTCGTGAAATCGAGCGAGACAGGACGCCGCCCACGATTCGTCAGGGTTGCGTTGATGTGCAGTTGCCGCACTTCCCCGAGTTTCACGGGTAAGGGCGAAAGCTCGAGCTCGAGCGTCAGCCCCTTCAGGCGCGGGTCCTTATAATTCGGCGGCGAATTGGAGCGATGGAACACCCGGCTAAACCAGCCGCGACTCTCCGCGGGAGGAGTCGGAGCGTCGTCCTGCGCCAGGAGCGATGTCGCGGCGAGCGTTGCCAGTGCGGCGACCGTGGCTATTCGCATCATGCGCGGGTTACTCAGCAAACGTTGCAAATAGTGTCAAACCCTTTATCAATCGCGCATGGGACGGCTTCTTGCACTGGCAATTATCATCGTCTCGTTTTCCCCAGGCGCGCAGGCTAAAAAGCCGCATTGCACATTTCAGCTGCACGTTGCGGCCAACGCCCGCGACACGGAGGTTTTTGCCACGGAATGGACGTCGCAGACGACTGGGAAACAAATCGTGATCGAGAAGGTGCCAACGATTTCGGAGCGCGATGTCGTCAGTTTCCGCGCCTACAAATCGAACGACGGAACATTCGGCGTGTTGCTGCAGCTCGACGATCATGGTCGGCTCGCGCTCGATTCTCTGAGCGTCGAGCATCGCGGCGGCTCGGCCTATCTTTTTATGAATGGCCGCGCGCTGACCGAGATGCAAATCGACAGACGCGTGGCGGACGGGAAAGTCTACATCGCTTCCGGTCTCACGCCGCAGGATCTCGCGTTGATGAAGAAAGACTGGCCGCTCATCGGTGCAAAAAGGCGCTGAATAGATGCGGTTTGTTCTTCGCGGATTCCCTGCGTTCATCTTCGTATTTGCGTCGGTCACAGGCGAAGCGCTCGATCTCGGGCTGCCCACCGATAACGACGCGATATTTCGGGGCGGCGGCGCAGAATTCTACCAATATATCGAGCGCGACTACAAGGGGACGAAGTCGACGCCGTGGGAAGGCGGCCAATATGGTTTTGTCCGAAATCCGGTCGAGACCGCCGCGGGCATTTTCTACACGCGATTTCACGAAGGGATCGACATCAAGCCGATGCAACGTGATGCGAACGGCGAGCCCATCGACGAAGTGCGCGCGATCTCCGCGGGAAAAGTAGTCTACGTCAACACCATCGCGAGTTACTCCAATTACGGGCGCTACATCGTGGTCGAGCATCGCTGGGAGGGCGCTCCGTATTACAGTTTATACGGTCACCTCAGCTCCCCGTTGACGCGTGTCGGGCAAAGCGTGCAGCGGGGCGAGAAAATCGCAGTAATGGGTTACACCGGCGAAGGGTTGAATCGTGAACGCGCGCACCTTCATCTCGAGATCAACCTGCTGCTCAGTCGCAATTTCGAAGCATGGCACGACGCCGTCTACCGGAACGACCCGAATCATCACGGCATCTTCAATGGGCTTAACCTGCAGGGGATCGATGTCGCGAAACTGTACCTCGCCGATCGTGAGAATAGTTCGCTAACGATCCCGCAGTTTCTCGCGAACGAGGAGACGTTCTACAAAGTCGCGTTGCCCAAGGCGCGGCATTTTGAATTGCCCGGGCGCTACCCCTGGCTGGTGAAATCAGTGAACTCCTCGCGCCAGGCGTGGGAAGTTTCTTTCGCCAGGTCGGGTGTGCCGTTAAAAATCGAGCCGATCGATCGCCCGGTAAGTCAGCCCGAATTAACCTACGTCAAGCGCACTGAAGTCGATTGCTCCTTCTACACGCGCGGCGAAATCGCTGGTCGCGGCGCCAGCGCGCATCTGACCGAAAGCGGGAAGGCGCAGATGCGGCTCCTGACCTGGCCGGATTAGCCCGGTGAGAACGTCTTATGCTTGAGTGAAGGGCGGAATGGCTGCAATCACGCGCCGGAAATTTGTAAGTTTGGCTGCACTCGCGATACCGGCAGTCGTCGGAATCGATGCGGCATTGCTGGAGCCGACAAATCTCAAGGTGGTCAATCGTCGCCTGAATCCGGGCGGCCCGACGCGTTTCGTGCAGTTTAGCGATCTGCATTTTAAAGGCGATGGCGACTACGCTGCGAAAGTCGTTCGCACGATTAACGAGCTAGAGCCGCAATTTGTCTGCTTCACGGGAGACCTGGTGGAACACAAATCGTTCGCCGCGGAAGCGCTCGATTTTATTCGCCAGATCGAGGCGCCGGTTTACGGAATCCCAGGTAATCACGATTACTGGAGCCGCGCGTCTTTCGCCGATTACGACCGGACGTTCCGCGCCACGGGTGGAGCGTGGCTGGTGGATCAGAGTTTCGTTCTGTCAGAACATGGACTCGAGCTGGTCGGGATGGCGTTGATCGGAATCCATGCCTTTCGCGCAGCACAAGCCGAGCGCCGCCTGCTCTTGATGCACTATCCGATCATGGCCGACCATCTTGACGGTCGTCGTTTTGACCTGATCCTCGCCGGGCATTCGCATGGTGGACAAATCCGACTCCCCTTTTTCGGTGCGCTCCATGTGCCGTATGGTGTTGGCGCGTACGACCTCGGGCATTTCGCAACCCAAGGCGGACCGCTTTATGTGAACGCCGGTATCGGCACAGTGACGTATCCGTATAGGTTCAACTGTCCTCCGGAGATTACGCTTTTTACGATCTGAAGATCTGGTATTCGCCTTACGGTTGACCGGCGAACGCTGCGGGCGTATTTTTCAAATATGAAACGTCGTATCTTTTCCGCGGCGATCACCATCGCCCTCGCAGCCAGCACTGCTTTTATGGCGGGGTGCGCATCGACCGAGAGCCGCATCTCCGAGCATCGGGAAATGTTCAACAGCTTATCGCCGAGCGATCAGGCGCTCGTGACCCAGGGGCAGATTCGCAGCGGCATGTCGCTGAACGCGGTCTGGCTCGCGTGGGGCGCGCCGGACCAGAAGCTGACAGGTGAAATTCGCAGCCGTGCTTCGGAGACGTGGGTCTATGTGAATTACACGGACGCTTATCCCTACGGACCTTATGGCGGCGGATACGGTTTTGGTTACGGCGGCGGGTTTGGCGGCGGCTCTTACGGTGGATATGCGGTTCGCTCGCGGGGCGGGCATCGTTACTTCTTCTACGGTGATCCTTTCTACGATCCATTTTACTCCGCGATTCCGCCGCGCGTGCAGTATCCATACAAGACGGTGACGTTTGTGAATGGGCGCGTCGTTTCATATCAGCATCTCGCGCCCACCGGACGCTACTGATCGGGCTGCGTTGCCACGACCTCGTCGGACAAAGAAAACGCGTTGACCGCTTCGCAGCGATCAACGCGTTTCTTAATTTCTAGCCTTTACGGACGACGGAAAATGCAACCCGACGAAGGGTCACGCACCAAAGCGCCCGGTGGGATATTACGCACGTCTACCACGCGGTGAGGCGCGCAGGGACTTGTGACGTATCCCATATCCGCGCTCATGCGCGCACGTGGATAACCACCTTGCGGCGGAGGGCCGTAGCGGCGTGCTTCCTCGTCGGAAATCGCCGCACCGATCAACGCGCCTGCGAGAGCACCAGCTCCCGCGCCGATCGCCGCGCCCCGGATGTTTCCGGTTGCGGCAGCGCCGATAATCGCACCGCTTGCCGCGCCAATGCCAGCGCCTTGCCCGGTCCGGGTTTCACACGAACTCAGCGCAAAGGCGGAAAACGCCAGCGCCGAAACAACTGCTATTGTGTTTTTCTTCATATTCTTAATTGTGTCGGCCGCCCACTACTTAGGGGTTAACAAAAACCTGCTTTGCACCAGCATCCAAGATTAAGGCGCCGCGATTAACGCTGACCGCCTTGCCGTCCTTCCCAACGTAATGGGTGGAAAACAATCGATGGGGTGAGAATGGGCTTTTGACGATTCCTTTGCCGGCCGTCAACTCGCCTACCGCGTAACCTGATTTAGGTGGTGGATAACTTTTTGCGGCCTCTTGCGCGGAGATTTCTTTTGCGTCGGTGGGCGCTTGCCCAAATTGCGCCATCGCGGGCGATGCGGCGATGAGCATGCCGAGCAGGCAAGCGGTTATAAGTGCGAATGAATATTTTTTCATATTAGGTTGTTTGATTAGGGTTGGATAAAGACGTGTTTCGCGTAGGGATCCAGGAGAAGCGCGCCGTGCGGAATACCGCTTGTATCAAACTTATGATGCGGCGGATACGGGCTCGTTGATTCGCTGCTTTTGAGCGTTCCCGGGCCGGTTGTCATTTCCGCAGGCGGATAACCGCCGCGCGGAGGCGGATATTTTTTTGCAGCTTCTTCCTTGGTTATCTGGATAGCTATTTCGACCCCATTAAAGGGAATAACTTTTGAGCCGGAAGGCCCCTTCTTATCCGGACGACGGCCGGGGCCGATGGATCCACCAACATCGTCAACCTGGGCATATAAGTTATACGCCGCGAAAAAAATCAGCGCTGCTAGACCACGAAGTAAGGAGAGTTTCATTTGGACGTTGGGTTCATAACTATTCGCAGAGCACCACTAAAGACGGACGTTTCAGCTGGCTCATTCAAGTAAAATTTAACAAGGCCTGCACAACCAGTGCAATTTTTTTTCCTCGGCTAACACTATAGCGCTTATCGAAAACGCGAAAATGGTCCATCGAAATCAGCTCCAACAGACGTTGATAAATTGCCCGCATGATCTCCGCAGCTTGCATCGAATGCCTATCTTCGCGAGGTAACGCAGCATTCGCGCATCGGAAACATTCGTGTGCACGTGCGGCCTGAAATTGCATAAGCGTGCGAAAGTTTTCGTTGTAAGTACAAGCCATTAAGTCAGTCTCGGAATAGTCGAAGCGTGCGATGTCCTCCTGTGGCAGATAAATTCTGCCCTGCTCAAGGTCACTGCCTACATCACGAATGATATTCGTCATCTGCAAGGCTAGTCCGAGTTGGATGGCATATTCGCGGCACGCGGGATTTCGATAGCCAAAAATCTCGATGCTGACAAGCCCGACCGCGCTCGCGACGCGGTAGCAATAGACCCGCAGCTCCTCGAACGTCGCGTATCGTTTGGTATACAAATCCATCTCCACGCCGGAGATGATTTCGTCGAACATCGCGGGCGCGAGCCGGTATTTGGTCATTAATGTCCGCACGTCATCCGCCACGGCCGGTTCGTTTGTGACGCGATCGCGGATGGCGCCCCGCCATTGATCCAGCTGGCGTTGCTTCGCAGCGACTTCGAGCTGGGGATCGTCAGCGATGTCGTCGATCAGACGGCAAAAAGCGTAGAATGTGGTGATGTCCCGCCGCCGCTCCCGCCCGAGCGCGATGAATGCGAGCGCAAGGTTGGAATTGCTTTGCCGCGTTATTTTCTCCGCGTTCAAGAACTCTGCCGCGTTAGTAGCGGATCCAACTTTCCTGCCCAATTCGTTGCGTTTCACATTGCCGGAACAGACAGACCCACGACGCGAGCAACCAACCGGTCACGAGTGCGCGCAGCGAAACAAAAATGACCTTCCAAAGGACGATTGCGATCGTTCGGTCCGCGATAGCGCCTCGTATCAGCGCATCGAGCGTGATGACAAGGTAGAAATTCACTGCGCAGATAACCAGGAACCACGCGAGGCGCAAGAGGTTGCGACGAATGAACTCAGCATGGGCCGTCAATGCTGCGTGCAGTTTTTCGTTGTGCAGTACCAGCGAGATTTGCACTGAGCAAAAACCGATGATCAGCGCGCTCATCACCGCTCGTTCGTAGGGCAGGTAATCCAGCACATCCCGGATTTCCATGAAATACGCGAGCCAGATCGGGAGCCGGACGATCAACATGCTCACGGCCACCACGATCAGCGCCCACCGCATTACAAAACTGAATCGCCTCGTCACAAACGTCAGCAGATTTCCCTCGGTAAAGCTGAGGCCTTTGACCCAGGCGAGACAGATGCAGATCAGATAGACCTGCACATACACGCCGAACAAATATTCGAAGATGAAGGCGACGGCGTCGACGCTGGCGGAAATCTTCAACACCGCGCCGGCCGGCATCATTCCGGACCACTCGGGTAATCGCCAGTACACGATTGGCTTCAACAACGCCGCCATCGCGCTTAATAACAGCACCAGGTAAATCGGGATGCCCCAGAACGGATAGCGTCGGCGGAGAGCGCGCAACAGGTCCGCGTGCAAACCGCGCCAGTTCATCACCATCAGGAACGCCGCGATGACCGAAAGCGGATAAGTAGTCGTCGCGCTGTCGAATATTCCGGCGATCGCCTCGACGGTCGGAAGCAGCGTATCGCGCGCAATCTCGTTAAGCGGCGGCCAATGCCATTGCGGAATTGTCGCGAGCTGCGCGAAGTCAATCTCAGCAAGGCTATGAATTGGAGTGAAGGTGATGAATTGAAAGGCCGAGTACGACAGCCCGAGGACTACAAATGTCAGCCAGACGCGTTCGTAGCGGATGATGCAGCGCAGACCATCGCGCAACGCGAGCCGAACCGGATTCGCGTACATCATCAGCGCGTAGCCGACGATCAGTGCGCCGAATACGTAAAGCCGCGGCACGCTGGCAGACATCTGGCTAACGGATTAGACCCCAGTGTCGGTTTAACGGCCAGTAAACCCACAGGCCGCGCCCGACCAGATTCTCCTCCGGCACAGGTCCCCACCATCGGCTGTCGTAGCTGTAGAAACTGTTGTCGCCCATCGCGAAATATTTGTGCTCTGGAACCGAAAATGACTTGGACGGATCGCCGAGGTAATCGCGTCCCGTCGCGTAGCCGCGATACGGAAATTTAGCCTTCATCACGCGCTCGAATCCGAAACCTTCGGCCGGCTTTTCATTCACGTATAACAAAGGCGGATCAATGCGAAGCACATCGCCCGGAGTGCCGGCCAAACGTTTGATGTAATATGGCGCGCCGGCCTGCGGGTCTTCCTGGATTCCGAAAATGCCGGTTGTCCGGAAGACGAATACGTCGCCACGATGCGGCTTGATGAAGTTGTAACTAAATTTATCGACGAAAACCTGATCACCGGTATCGACCGCGCCCGCCGCGATGACGTCGCCCCGCTTGTAGCGCGACCCCGGTGACACCTTGAAATCGTTCCGCAACGTATCGGGCGGGCAGTACACCAGGAACTGCTGGTGCTCGCAAACGATGCGCGACCAGGTGAAGAAGAAAAAATATTTCTGCGGCACAATCTGCTCGACGACATCGTCCGCCTGGGAAACGACATAGATATAGTTGCGGCCCAGCACCACGAATTCGCCGATCTGGCGCAGGATGTTTGGCTTCGGCGCCTTGCTGGGGTGACCAATAATTCCATTCAACGTCGGCTGCATCGATCCCGTCGGAATCTTGAAGGGCTGGATGAAATAAGAGCGAATCGCGACCGCAACGACGATTGCCACCAGCACCACTTCACAATTCTCCCGCCAAATGCTTTCGGCATGGGAAGGCATCTGGCTTCCCACTAGGCCATCGAGTTGTTCGGATTTTTCGGCGATGGCACGCTCATCGCGCGCACGCACGGCCGCGTCCAACGCATCGATATGCGCACGCATGTCCGCCGTTTCGGATTCGCTCATGATGTCCGCGCGATAACGCATGACTTTCTCGGCGTGCCGGATGAGGAGCCGCGCATGTTTGACCGCTCGTGAAGTGAGAAATGGAATCGCCATGAAAGTCGCTACGCTAACGAATTGTGCACGCCTGTCATTCCGAGCGTAGCGCAGCGGAGTCGAGGAACCCCGTCGCGATACTTGAAGCTGACGCCACGGGGTCCCTCGGCTTCGCTCGGGATGACCGGGTGGCACCAGGTCATCACTGTGTCTTTAACACCTCGATGAATGCTTCCTGTGGAATGTTCACACGGCCGATGCTCTTCATTCGTTTCTTACCTTCCTTCTGTTTCTCGAGCAGCTTGCGCTTGCGCGTGATATCTCCGCCGTAGCATTTTGCGGTCACGTCTTTGCGCAAGGCGGAGACGCTCTCGCGCGCGATGATCTTCCCGCCGATCGCGGCCTGGATCGCCACCTGGTAGAGCTGGCTCGGGATTACTTCTTTCAACTTCGACGCCAATTGCCGGCCACGCCCTTCGGCCCGATCGCGATGCACAATCATGGAGAAAGCGTCGACTGGTTCGCCGTTCACGAGAATATCCAGCTTCACCAGCTTCGCCGCGCGATAGCCAGCGTGCTCGTAATCCATCGAGCCATAGCCACGCGTGATCGATTTAATTTTGTCGTTAAAATCCACGAGAATTTCGTTGAGTGGCAGTTCGCAGTGCAGCATCACCCGCCGGGTATCGAGCGTCTCCGTGTGATCGGTAATTCCCCGTTTCTCGAGGATGAGTTGAAGAATGTCGCCAATGCTCTCGTTCGGACAAAGGACATACGCTTTCACGATCGGCTCGCGGATTTCCTCGATGATGCTCGGGTCCGGAAGATGCGCCGGATTATCGATCAGGAACGTCTCGGCGCGCGTCGTGAGCACCTCGTAGATGACGCTTGGACTCGTGGCGATGATGTCCATGTCGTACTCGCGGCGAAGGCGCTCCTGGATGATCTCCATGTGCAGAAGTCCGAGAAAGCCGCAGCGAAACCCAAAACCCAGCGCCACGGAACTCTCCGGCATGTAAACGAAGGCCGCGTCGTTGAGTCGCAGTTTGCCGATCGCCGTTTTCAGATGCTCGAAGTCCGCGGTGTTGATCGGATAAATTCCACTGAACACCATCGGATGAATTTCCTGGAACCCGGGCAGTGCCTCGGTCGCCGAGTTACGCGCATCGGTAATGGTGTCGCCGATCTTGATATCGGCCGTCGTCTTGATGTTGGCGATGAAGTAACCGACATCGCCCGCGTTCAATCGCTTCTGCGGATACATTTTCGGGGTGAAAACGCCCACTTCCTTGATGTCGTAACGCGCGTCATTACTCATCAACTTGATCGCCTGGCCGGCTTCGATCTTGCCCGAGACGACGCGGACATAACTGACGACGCCGCGATACATGTCGAACACGGAATCGAAAACCAGGGCGCGCAAAATATCGTCCTTCGGTTTCACCGGGGCCGGGATGCGGTGCACGATGGCCTCGAGAATTTCTTCGATGCCAAGACCGACCTTCGCGCTCGCATTGATCGCTTCCTCGGCGGGAATGGCGAGAATTTCCTCAAGCTGCCGATGCACGGAAGGCAGGTCGGCGTTGGGCAGATCAATTTTGTTAATCACCGGGACGATCGTGAGCCCCTGTTTATGCGCGAGGTGAACGTTCGCCACCGTTTGCGCTTCGACGCCCTGCGCGGCATCCACGATGAGGAGCGCGCCTTCGCAGGCGGCGAGTGAGCGCGAAACTTCGTAGGCGAAATCGACGTGTCCCGGCGTGTCGAGGAGATTCAGCCGATATTCGTGGCCCGCTTTGTCCGTGTAGCGCATCGCGACCGGATGGGCCTTGATCGTTATTCCGCGCTCGCGTTCCAGGTCCATGGAATCGAGAAGCTGATCCTGTTTATCGCGTTCATGGATGGTGCCCGTCGTTTCCAGCAAACGATCCGAGAGCGTTGTTTTACCGTGGTCGATGTGCGCGATGATGCAGAAATTGCGCGTGCGCTCGATGCCCATGAAGAGCGCCACTATGCGGGCACGCAGGTGCAGGGTCAATTTGCCCGCGACTTCGCTCGACAGGAACCGAGCCCGCCGCCTAGATTCGATTCCGATGCCGAAGCTTTTGATCGCCGGGGTTTCTCACGAACTTTCAGACCAGCTGATCAGCGTTGGGCGCTCGCCAGAGAATGCGATTCAGGTGGATGATCCGTCGGTCTCGGGCCGACACGCGGAATTCATTTTGTCGGGCGAAAATTATGAGCTGCATGATGCCGGCTCGACCAATGGAACGCGCGTGAACGGCG
>JBBQHM010000017.1:0-28853 GCA_038323965.1 Chthoniobacterales bacterium
GTGATTCATGAAGAGCGGGCGCGCCAACAGCGCGGCCACTTCAACCTAGTTCACTTCGACAGCGGTTATAAGGCCGACGTTTACCTGAGCGCGAATGATCCATTACATCCGTGGGCGTTGCGTAATAGGCGGGCGATCGAACTTGGCGATTACACGCTTTGGCTGACGCCTCCGGAATACGTGATCGTGCACAAACTGGAGTTTTTTCGCGAAGGTGGTGGCGAAAAACATATCCGCGACATCCGCGGTATGCTCGCGGCGACTGATGTGGATCGCGCTTTAATCGAGCGTGAGGTTGAGGCGCGTGGCCTTGCCGGCGAATGGTCGCGTTGCGGGACTTAGCTCGGGCGCGTGTGCGCGTGTTCACTCCGGAAACAAATTGCCACGAGAAACGTGACGATGGTTCCGAAGCAGATCCACCACGGAAATTCCATTTTCGGTAGCCACCACGGAACATTGTAAGCGACCGCGCCAAAGAGGCTCGCGACGTGGTTCACGAGATTGCTCAGGATGGCGACGGTGCAGAATCCGACGATCATGGCGAAGACATTGCCGGCGTTGGTGCCGTGCCGGCGGGTGAACATTCCGCAGAGAAAAACTCCGAGCAGAGGCCCGTAGGTGTAACCGAAAATGCCGAGAACAATCGGGATGATCCGGACGGTCGGGTGAATGACGACGATGAATGACGTCAACGACGCGACGATGATCATCAGGATGGAAAACGCGACGGTCGCTTTCCGGACGGCGCGCAGGCTTTCGGCCTGGGTCGAGTTTTTGTTGATGTAAATCTGATACCAATCGCGCGTGAAACTTGTCGCCAGCGCATTCAGCGCAGTGCTGAGCGATCCCATCGCCGTCGCGAAAATGCCGGCGATCAGGAGCCCGCGCAGACCGACGGGCATTTGATACAGCACGAAGTGACAAAAGATTTCGTTCGCCGATTTGGGCAGCGTCGGGTCGGGATGCGCTTGATAATACGTCCAAAGCAGAATGCCGATGCTGAGGAAGGTGAGGACGATTGGAATGTCGGCTAAACCGGAGAGCATCAAGGAGCGCCGGCTCCGGCGGATGTCGGGCGCAGTCAACATGCGCTGAACCATGTCCTGGTCGGTTCCGTGCGTCGCCATGGTGACGAAGGTAGAGCCAATAAGGCCGGCGAAAATCGTGTATTCGATCTCGAACATTCCCTTCCATTTAGCCCAGCCGTGCTGAGCCGGATCGAGTCCGGTAGCGATGAAGTCGTGAACGCCGAATCCGCCATGACGCTGCACGATTTCGCTCCAGCCGCCCGGGATTGCCGAATAGAGAAGACCGAGCGCGACCAGTGCGCTGCCGATCATGATTGATGCCTGAATGAAATCGGTCCAGACGACTGCTTTGATGCCGCCGAGTGTCGTGTAAATCGCGGTGAGGGCGACGATGACAACGCACGCGCCGACGTAAATCCAGAGCGTCTGCGTTTGGTTAGGACGTACTCCAGTTACCAACTCGTAAGCCAGAGCCAGTGCGATGGCGGCAACGTAGAGGCGCGCGCCAGAAGCGAGGACGCGGGTGAAAAGGAAGACGGCCGACGCGGCGTTTTTTGTCCCGACGCCGAATCTCGCGGTCAGGTATTCGTAGATCGAGTAAACTTTGTAGTCGTAGTACGGTTTGATGAAAATGTAGCTGACGAGAATGCGCGCGATGATCGTGCCGAGCGCGAGCTGCAGGTAAGTGTAATTGCGCAGCGCGTATCCTTCGCCCGGCGTCCCGAAAAATGTCGCCGCGCTGGTCTCGGCGGCCACGATTGAAGCGAGAACCGCCCACCACGGGATTTTGCGACCTCCGAGTGCGAAGTCCTCGAGGGTATCTTCTTTCCGGCCCATGCGCAGGCCGACGTAGATGATGATCGCGAAATAGAGGAAGAGAACGGCGGTATCGATCGCGAGGCGCAGATCCATGGCTGCTTATTTAGCCACGGATGGGCACGGATGTAACACGGATTTTTCCGAGCGCGGCAAACTCGATCGAAGCCGCGGGACCAGGCGGAAGAACGAAAGTCGCCGCTTGCGCTACTACGGGGTCCCTCGGCTTCGCTCGGGATGACGGAGGAGCGTGGTGCACCATACGTGTTAATCTTTCGTTGGATGAAAATGGTTCGAATTCCAGCCCCGGATTTCGACCTGGCGGTGACGCTGAACTGCGGCCAGGTCTTTCATTGGGAGAAGGACGGCGACGGGTTTGTGGGGACGATCGGTGAGTTACCGTTTTATGTGGAACAGCAGGGCGATTTACTAAAGGTAGGATCGGCTTCCGGCCGATCCGTGAAAGGTCATCGGCAGGATGCTACGATCCGAAATTATTTCGCGCTGGATCATCCGCTGGAAGACATTTGCGCTTCGTTTCCGCGTGATGAAACGATCACCGCGGCGAGCGATTTTTGCCGCGGGTTGCGCATCATCCGTCAACCGCAGTGGGAATGCCTGGCCACGTTCATTTGTTCATCGATGAAACAGGTGGCGCATATTCGCCAGATATCACACGCGCTCCGGCGACAATTCGGTACGAGGAAATCGCTCGACGTGAATCACGTCTATACTTTCCCTCGGGCGGACCGTTTGGCGGCGGTGAACGAAGAGGCGTTAAGGAGATGCGGACTGGGGTATCGGGCTAAGAACTTGCTCGCGACTGCGCAGCTAGTGGGGTCAGGAGCGGCCGACTTGGAAGCGTGGGCGGAACTCCCTGACTCCGACCTGCATACCACGCTCTGCGATCTGCCCGGTGTCGGCGCGAAAATCGCTAATTGTGTGATGCTTTTCGCCTACGAACGGACGCGCGCGTTCCCGATCGACGTCTGGATCGCGCGAGTTTTGCGCGAGCGATATTTTGAACGGAAAGGCAACCCAACGGACAAACGCTTGCGGGAATTCGCAGCCGACTATTTCGGGGAGCACGGCGGATACGCCCAGCAGTATTTGTTTCATTACGCGCGCATGACGACGAAGCGACGGAAATCGGGTAAAGTGAACGCCTGAGATGCGAGGTCGAGGCGAACGACGAATGCTGGTCGGCGCGATTGCCGCGTCGATCGTGCTGCACCTGGTGATCGCGTTATCGCTCGCAGCGTTTGGGAGTGTTTCGACTCCTTTACCCACCGATGAGGATAAGCCGGTCGAGTTAACGATCGTGGATACCGCACCGACTCCACCGCCTTCTAAGCGGGTGAATTCTACTTTCATCGACACACCGGATTCCAAGCGCGCGGAAAAACCGCCGGAAGATAAGACGTTCGAGTCGAACCAGAATTCCCTGGGAGCGAGCGCGCTGGCCGCGAATGGCAGTGCGCCAATTCCGACCATGGACGGAGCGGACCGCCGCGCCCTGGATCTCGATCCGCGCGCGTACTCATTGCCGAGTGAAGGTTCGACCGCACCGAAACCCACTCCGCCTCCCCCGCGATCATCCACTCCAGCGCCAACCTCGCCGCCAAATACGCCGGAGCCTAAAAAACCTGAGCCTTCGCCGAGGCCCGAGGAAACTCCGCCGCCAGATCAACTCGCCATGTTGCGCCCGACTCCACCACCTGCGTTCACGCCGAGCGAGCAAACGGAAAGTTCGCCCATGCCTCAAATGCGCGATTCAGTTCCACTTCCGACGCAACGTCCAACTCCGGATCGGCCAAGCTCGGCGTATCAACGCCAGCAATTACCGACCAAGCTGAGCGGCAACATCTCAAATCGCGGGGTGAGCTCGGTCAACGCCGTCGGAACGCCGTTCGGCCAGTATCAAAAGATGCTCAACGATTCTGTCGGCAAACTTTGGTATGTCTACGTGGAGAAACAGCGCGATCTGATCAGCATCGGGACGGCGTCCCTGAGTTTTTCGGTTGACCGCGATGGGCACGTGACGAACCTCAAAGTCATCAGCAACAGCGCGAACGAAGCGTTTGCCAACGTTTGCCTGATGTCCGTCCAGCAAGTGAAAATGCCACCCATGCCCGAAGATGTTGCCGCTGCGTTGCCGCCCGCTGGGCTGGCCGCTGATTACATTTTTACGTTCGCGCCAAATGCCGGAGTCGGACGATGAACGACAACATTCACTCGGTGCTCAGTTTCTTTCAACGCGGCGGAATCTTCATGTATCCGCTGCTCATTTGTTCGGTGGTGGCGGTGACGACGATCATCATGCGTGGCTTCGCGCTGCGCCGGCGAAATGTCCTGCCGTTGGTAATCGAGAGCGAAATCGAACGGCTGATTCCGGGCGGTGGCGTGGAACGCCTGGCGCGGATCGTTGATCACGACGGGTCGTCTTTAGCGAGGATCGTCCGTGTCGCACTGCAACATCTGCGCGCGCCGCGAAATGAAAATGTCGAGGTCGTAGAAACGCGGGCGCGGCATGAAATGGTCGCGCTCGAGCGTGGGTTGATCGCACTGGAAGTGATCACCGGAATTGCGCCGCTGCTCGGGCTAATCGGTGCGGTTTCGGGTCTGGTGCATGTTTTCTCCAGCCTCGGGCTCAGCGGCGGTACCTCGGATACAAAGGCGATCGCGCTGGGAATCGCGGAAGCGTTGAACGCGACCGTCTTTGGCCTCTCCATCGCCGTGCCGACGCTGGTTGCCTTTAGTTATTTCTCGAAAAAGATCGAGGTGATGTCGGTCGAAATGGAAACCCTCGTCGTCGAGCTGATCAGTAAATGTTACTACGGACGCAACGACGCCAGCCCGGGGCGAACGATGCCGTCCGCGATGTTGCCGACTGCGCATGCCCCCGCGCCGCTCGGTTAGCGTCAAAGCGCGATGAAGTTCGCTGTCCGAAAGCGGCGCGCACCATCGATTATCATCGTATCGCTCGTCGATATCCTAACGATTCTGCTGATTTTTTTCGTCGTCTCGACCACGTTTAAAAAAGACCAGCCGGAAGTGCAGATCAATCTGCCGGAATCGAAGACGGCGGCCAACGCGCCCGCGGAGAAAGAACATGCAGTCGTCAGCGTGGATGAGAACGACGAGGTGAAACTGGACGGCCAAAGCATCAACGTCGACGAACTGGAAGCAGCGGTGAAAGCATTGGCGCCGGCGCGTAAATTGACTCTGGCGTTGCAGGCGGATCGCAAGTCGTCGTTCGGCGTCATCATCAAGGTGATGGATGGGTTGAAACTTGCCGGGGTGAAGAATCTTCCGGCGTTCACTAATCCAGAGAAATGAGGCTGCCGATTGTGAAGTATGGCGACCCAATGCTGCGCGCGAAGGGCAAGCGCGTGGGCAAAGTCGACGATTCAATTCGTAAGCTGGCGACCGACATGATCGAAACCATGCATGCGGCCAATGGGGTAGGCCTGGCGGCGCAACAAGTCGGTCGCCCATTGCAACTCACGGTCATCGACGTCTCGCCCGCCGAGGAGCGGCCCAGCACTTTGCAGGTGGACGGCAATGCGGTGGAGCTGGAGAAAGTGATGCCGCTGGTCCTGCTTAATCCCGAGCTAAAACCCGGAACTGAAAAAGTGCTGGGAGTGGAAGGCTGTCTCAGTTTTCCCGAAATCACGGCTGATATCGAGCGCGCGGGAAGCGTGAGCGGAACCGCCGAAACGCTCGACGGGAAAGTGATTTCATTCGTCGCGACAGGACTCATTGCCCGCGCCTTGCAGCACGAAATCGATCATTTAAACGGCGTGCTCTTTATCGATCGGATGAATTCCGCGGCGAAGGTGAGCTGGGCCGGCAAGCTCAAGCGATTGCGAAAAGAAACGCGCGCCTCGACCCGGTCAGCCCCGCGTCTTTGAAGACAGGCGGGCGGCGTTACAGCGCCTTGTAATGCACCGTAATCGTCCGGAAGACCTGCGGATCCCGCTGGGCCGAGAAGTAAAAGAGCTCCAGCGTCGTAGTACCGACAGGCCATTGGTAACCGACGAGCGTCTGCACCACATCCGTGTCCGTATCGCGCGAACGCGAGACCAGTTTCCCGGTCCCATATTTGCCATCGAAGTAGCGGCGTATCTCACCCATCCGATCGTTGAACCACTCAATCCCGCGTCCCTCGTATTCGTACTGAAGTTCGACCTCAATCAGGAGGCCGTCGCGAAAAGTAAACAGCGTTCGACGCAAGCCGGGATGAACCAATCCCTCCACCGTCCAGACCTCGTGATTTTCCTTTTTTTCGCGAGCCGTGATTCGCGCATGGGCGGCGTTGAGCACTGTTTCGACGCGCGCCATCGGAAAGCTCCAATGGAACCCGAAAGGCGGCTGGAGATCCTCCGCGGCCCCCGCTGTGAGCGGGATAAAAAATAAAAGTGCGAGGGCGACTCGCGTGGCGGCCGTCATCGTCTAGTCCGCGGCAAAATTATAAATCACGTAGCGACGAACGAACGGCTTCAGAAAAAGCTCCACCGCCTGAGCATGGCGTTTATCGTTTTCAAATTTGGTCAGCGCCGACTCATCCTTAAATGTGATGATCGCGCAAAGATCGAACGCCTGCTCGATCTCCGGGCGATGGATCGGGATGGATCGGCCGACCTCGATACGCCGCACGCCGTGGATGCGCCGAAAGGAATGCGTCGCACGGATCAGAGCGTTCTCCTCCTCGACGTTGCCGGGATGTTTAAGCCACAAAACAACGATGTGGGAGATCTCGCCGCGGCTGTCTGCGATTGCCGTTGGCGCGACAAAACCCACGATACCCAGTGCAATAACGAGGATCGCGATTGGTTTGGAAAATTGTTTCACTGGTGCTGCGCTGCGGGTTTCCCGAACGAAATTTCAGTCAAGATTTTTTTGACCGTCGCCGGAAAATAAAGTTCAGATTTTTTCTTGTCCGCTGCGAAGTCGGTTCCTACTCTCCAGCCCCTGGCCGGGAGCAAAACGGGCGGTGTGAATAAGATGTGAACACTTTTGATCCCTTGGCAACACGACAAATACACGATGACGACAGCGGGAAGCCCCAAGTGAGCATCGAGCCAGCGTTGAAATCCTCTGGCGGGCGCGGCGTCCGCGACGATTCGCCTGTTTCTCCCTCGTATGCAGCCAGTTCTATCATTTTAGCAGATCAGGAATTTTATAGCGTCTCGCAACGGTCAAACGGTCTATCATCGCCCGCAGATCCCTTCGCTGCGTTGGGAAGAGCCCAGCGTGCGCAGCCTCCCGGCTGTTAACAAGTCGTATGCAAGCGAGGTGTAAAGCCCTGTGGGAGAAGCTGTCGGCTGCGCTCAAACCGCACGTCAGTCCCGATACTTTCAAGCGCTGGTTTGCCGCGGTGGAATTGACCAACATCAGCGACGACGCCATTACCCTGCGCGTCCCGAACAATATTTACCAGGTCTGGATCGAGAGTAACCACATGGCAGCGCTCCAGGCCGCGATCACCGGCGAACTCGGCGCGCCGCGCGCGGTAAATTTTATCACCTCCAGTGAAATCCCGGATGGCCCCATGATCTCGGAGCCCGAGCCGGAAATCGATGAACCGGTGCGTGAACCGCGGACGATGATTCACGGGCTGAGCATGAATCCCCGGAACACTTTCGAGTCGTTCGTGGTCGGACCGAATAATGAAATCGCGCACGCCGCGAGTCTCGCCGTCGCGCAGTCGCCCGCGAAAACCTACAACCCGCTCTTCATCTATGGCGGGGTGGGCCTCGGTAAGACGCACCTCATGCAGTCGATCGGCCAGTACGTTTATTCCAAGAAGAAAAACGCGAAGGTGATGTATCTCTCGAGCGAGCTCTTCATCAACGATTTTATCGACGCGATACAGCACAATAATCTCGTGAAATTCCGCAAGCGCTACCGCCAGGCGGATCTGCTGCTGATCGACGACATCCAGTTCCTCGGTGGCAAGGAACGTTCGCAGGAAGAATTCTTCCATACGTTCAACACGCTTTTCGACGGACATAAGCAGATCGTGCTCTCGAGTGATCGGCCGGCGTCTGAGATAGCCAACCTCGAGCACCGGCTGGTCTCGCGCTTTGAGTGGGGACTTACCGCTGAACTGCAGCCGCCGGATATCGAGACGCGCATGGCGATTCTTCGAAAAAAAGCGCACACTCTCCACGTCAAAGTGCCGGACGATCTCATGCAATTTTTGGCTGAGCGAATTCGCTCAAATGTTCGTCGGCTGGAAGGGGCGTTGATGCGAGTGGCGTCGTTTGCTTCGCTCAGCGGCAAGGAACTGACCAAGGATACGATCGAGCATCTGCTCAAAGACATTCTGCAGGAAGAGCGCCGCCATACGGTCACGATCGAGCAAATCCAACGCAAGGTGGCGGAGCACTTCGATGTGCGTCTGGCAGACATGACGAGCAAGCGACGGCCGGCCAGCATCGCCTTCCCGCGGCAGGTCGCGATGTATCTCGCGCGCGAGTTAACCAAAGCGTCGTTGAATGAAATCGGCGATGCGTTCGGCGGACGCGACCACGGCACCGTGTTGCACGCGTGCAAACTGGTGAAACGCCGGATGGGCGAGCAGGACAATCTTCGCCAGACGATCTCGTTTATCGACAGCGTGCTGCAACGCTGACGATGACCAGATTGCCATTGCCGAATCGCTGCTCTGCGTCTTAGCTTGCAAACGCGTGATGAAATTTAGCGCTACAAAAGAGAAATTACTCGAGGGTCTGCAACAGGTGCAAAACGTCGTCAGCACGCGCACGACGCTGCCGATTTTGTCGAACGTTTTGCTCCAGGCGAAAGGCAACACCGTTCATCTCACGACCACGGATCTCGATGTCGGCGTGCGCGGAAGTTTCGAAGCCGATGTCGCCAAAGAAGGCGCGACCACATTGCCCGCGCGTCGTTTGTTTACGATCATTCGCGAACTTCCACAGAGTGAAATTTCAATCGAAATTGATAGCAAAAATGCTGCCTCCATTCGCAGCGGTCAGAGTTTTTTCAAGATCCTCGGCCTGCCAGAGGAAGAATTTCCGCCGCTGCCGAAATTCGATAACGCGAAGGACGTGACGATTCGCCAAAAGGATCTGCGCGATGGCTTGCGCAAGACTTCCTACGCGATTTCGACCGATGAAACGCGCTACGTGCTGAACGGCGTGCTGTTTAGCCTGAAGGAAAATAAACTCACGCTGGTCGCGACGGACGGTCGCCGCCTGGCGATGGTCGACATCGATCTTGAGTTTCCGCGCAGTCACGAAGCCGACATTATTGTGCCGACGAAAGCGGTAACGGAATTGCAGCGACTGCTGACGGATGAAGGCGATGTGAAGGTCAGCGTCGGCAACGGACAGATCGCGTTCGACCTGAATAACACCTTGCTCGTTTCGAAGTTGATCGAGGGCAATTATCCAAATTATCGCCAGGTCATCCCGAGCGAAGCCAAAGAGCGGGTGACGCTGGAACGCGAGACCTTTTTGAATTCGCTGCGCCGCGTCTCGCTGCTCGCGAGCGACAAGTCGAACTCGATCAAGCTGAACTTCACCAAGAACAATATCGATATCACTGCGAATACGCCGGAAGTCGGCGAGGCGAAGGAGTCATTGGCGGTCGCTTACAAGGGCCGCGAATTTTCGATCGCGTTTAATCCGGAGTTTTTCATGGCGCCTCTGCGCAATCTGACGGAGGACGAAGTGTTTCTTGATCTCATTGATGAAATGAGCCCTGGAGTTCTGAAAATCCAGAGCCCGTTTCTCTATGTGCTGATGCCGATGCGCATCAGCTCCTGATCGATCGCGGCCATGACCGCGCCCGCTGCGAGATTGGCGAGATCATCGCCGGGAGCGCGCACGATTCGGACATTGTCGTTTAGCGGCGCCCACACGTCGGGATCAGTTGGACCGTAGAGCAGAAGGCAATGAGCACCGGCGGCGGCAGCCAGGTGCGAAACTCCGCTATCATGCCCGAGAAACATTCGGCCCGGAAGTTGAACGGCGATTTCGGGCAGGGGTAAGCAGTTAGCGAATTGAACGCCGGCGCAATTCCAACGCGCAGTCAGAATCTCTCGCTGCGTTTGATCCGCTTCGCCGGTGATAACGAGGAGTTTTGCGCCTTGCCCGAGCAGGCGATCCCCCAGCTCGATCCATTTATCGATCGACCAATTCTTCGCTGCACTGCCGCTCCCTGGATGAAGTGCGATGACGTCCGGGCTCGGCCGGACGCGCGCGGACTCGGAAAAGAATGCGGGGTCCAAACTGGTGACGTCAATTCCAAGCGGCGCGAGCGGTGCGAAGAGTTGTCTGGCAGCATGCGCGCCGTCGCTAATGCCCCACGGCCCCTGGATGAAATTGGTAATGCCGGTCGCGCGTATGTTCCTCTCAAAGATACGATCCGGATCGTGCAGATACGAAATCACCAGGTCGAAACTTGCGAACCATTTTGCCAACCGATCCGGCAAATTTGCCGCCTGACTGAAAAACGGCGCAAGCGACGCCGCATCCAAGACCTGTGTGGCAGCCACTTTCGCGCACTGGCGCAAGAGTGACTGATAACTGGAATTCGCGAGCACCTCGATTTGGGCATCAGGGTTTGCAATTTGCAGCGCGGCCACCGCGGGCAGTGTTAAAATCAGGTCGCCCAGGGCACCGCCTCGCACGATGAGCATTCGCTTCATCGTCGCCTGCTGTTTTCGCAGAATCAGAAACGCAGGAATGCGACCGCCAGAACAGCGAGACCGTAGACGATGGCCGAGGCGTGCAGTGCGATCCATCGCGCGCTCGTTCGCGTGAGCCAGAGGATTTGATCGCGAAGCATGTACGGCATCGTCACCCAGATCAGGCCAAGCACGACGATGATGTAGGCAAATACGGTCACGAGAAGACGCATTGGTTCATAACGGAAAAACGCGGCGTCGAGCAGGGGCTCCGCGGCCAGCAGGGCGAGCATTCCGAGCGCACGGACGGCGAGGAACTCGTTCACGAATCGCAACGTCAGTCCGTACGCGATCGGGAGCGCGAAAAGCAGCGGCGTCCGGAAGGTAACAAATTCGCCCATCTCCACGGTTATGAGCAACCAGAACATCCACAGCAGATCGATGGTTAAGAGGACGACGCCGATCGTGCGCGCACGCGGAAAGCGGTTGGCGGCATCGCGTCCGGCGGCGCCGCGGAGCAACCCGAGTAATCCGAACAGGCACGAAAATCCACCGACGACGAAACCCGCAATCTTTAATGGGAGGGTGTAGATCATGAAGCGCGCTTAATTCTGGCCGATGGGTGAGCCATAAAGGCTGAAGCCGGTGGTTCGCTGGACTTTCACATCAAATACTTTCCCGACCAAGCGGGGAGCGCCGTCCAGGATCACAATCTTATTTGTCCGGCTTCTACCCATCAGACGCGATGCATCACTTTTGCTCGGTCCTTCGCATAAGATTTCTACGATTTCGCCGACCAACCGCGCGTTGATGCGATGAGCGGATCGGTCAACGACACCCAGGAGATCTTGATTGCGCGCTGCCTTCACGGATTCATCAATCTGGTCAGCTGCTTCCGCCGCCGGCGTGCCGCTGCGTTTGGAGTATCGGAAAACAAATGCGTTATCGAACTCCAACTCTTCCACTATCTCCCGCGTTGCCTGGTAATCGGCATCGGTCTCGCCGGGGAAACCAACGATCACATCGGTCGTGATCGCGATGCCCGACCGCGAGGCGCGTAACTTGGCTACGAGTCCACGATATTTCTGGGCGGTGTAGCCGCGATGCATTTCCTTCAGGATGCGATCCGACCCGGATTGCAGGGGTAGATGCACATGTTCGACAAGTTTTGGCAGCGCCGAGAATGCGCCCACGAGGTCGTCGCGAAAACCAATCGGATGAGGCGACGTGAAACGTAGGCGCTCCAGGCCATCAATTTCGTGAACGGCTTCCAGTAATTGCACAAAGGCGCTGATGCCGTCGCGTTTCGCAAACTCGTGCCGTCCGTAGAGATTCACGATCTGGCCGAGCAACGTCACCTCCTTGACGCCCTGCGAAACGAGCGCTCGCACTTCCCGCACGATCTCCCCGATCGTGCGGCTACGCTCGGAACCTCGTGTCCGCGGCACGATGCAGAAAGTGCAGTGCATGTTGCAGCCCTGCATGATGGAAACAAAGGCGGTGGCCTGACCACTGCGTAGCTGCTGCTCGCGAATGGTTTCCTGGGAGCCCGCTTCATCTTCCACGTCGACGATCGAGAAACGAAGATCGTCGATGGCGCGGGCTCGTTTGCGCGCGACGAGCTCATCGACGTAGTCGGCGACGCGATGAAACTTCTGCGTGCCGACCACCAGGTCGACGTGAGGTGTTCGTTTGAGCAAGGAGGCGCCGCGCGCCTGCGCCATGCACCCGAGAAAGCCAAACACGACTTCCGGCCGTTGCCGCGCGATCGGAGCGAGCATCCCCATTTTGCCAATCGCCTTTTGGTCGGCCATGTCGCGCACGCTGCAGGTATTCAAGAGCACGACGTCTGCTTCGTTCTCATGCTCGACGCGACGGTATCCACGCTCCGCCAGGCTGTGCGCCACCTGCTCGGAATCGCGTTCGTTCATCTGGCAGCCGTAAGTCTTGATGTAAAACGTCGGCATTGGCGTTCGCGATTATACACGGGACGGCCCTGCGTGCACCCCGTCATGCATTCGCGCTTTTCATCGTGGCATTCGCGCGTAAATCACGGGAATCATGAACGGCGAAGCAGCACCAGCGATCGGGATTATTGGCGGCAGCGGACTTTATCAAATGGAAGGTCTCACCGACGTCGGCGAACAGACCATCGAGACGCCTTACGGTCCGCCGTCGGATGCATTGATCTGTGGGAAAATGGCGGGGCGTCAGATTTACTTTTTGCCACGGCACGCGCGCGGGCACCGCATTTTGCCGCATGAATTGAATCACCGGGCGAATATTTGGGCGCTGCGCTCTCTCAATGTGCGGTGGATTATCTGTGTGACAGCGGTAGGCAGCTTGCAGGAACAGTACGCGCCGGGCGATGTCGTTCTGCCTTCGCAGTTTTACGACCGGACCAGCCAGGGTGCGATGCACACATTTTTTGGCGAAGGAATTGCCGCGCACGTTTCGTTTGCGGAACCGATCAGTGCCGGCTTGCGCGAAATCCTCGCGTGCGCGGGGAAAGCTGCGGGCGCGACCATCCATAATGGCGGAACTTATGTGAACATGGATGGACCGGCGTTCTCAACCCGCGCCGAATCGGAGCTGAATCGTCGTCACGGGTTCGACGTCATCGGCATGACGAACCTGCCGGAGGCAAAGCTCGCGCGGGAAGCTGAGATCGCGCTCGCGACGATGGCTATGATTACCGATTACGATTGCTGGAAAGTGGAGGAGGAGCCGGTATCGGTGGAGGCGGTCCTCGGGCACCTACTGGCCAATGCCGAAGCGGCTAAGAAAATTCTGAGCGAGGCGATTCCCCTGGTCCCAGCCGAGGCGAACTGGCCGGAGCATCGAGCGCTCGATATGGCGCTGGTGACTGAGCGGAAGCTTTGGCCGGCCGCCACGCGGGCGAAACTGAAGCCGATCCTGGCGCGTTTTGCCGGTTGAGAGAAAAACGCTTGCCAAAAAGTGCGCCAGTATAGTAATTATAAAGACGTTCCATTCACCGACCTTTAGGAGAAGCTGTTTATGATGATTAAAATCGCTGGCTGTTTATTGATCGCGGCCTTGTTCGCTTCGTGCGAAACGACTGCCACCACCAGAACCACGACTACGACCACGGCTTCCCGCCAAACGCTCGCTGATCGCGTGCTGGCAAAGAGAGTCGCCTCGAACTCGCCTGCGCTTCCCGATTCCAGTACCGCTGAACCAGCGGCGCCTGCGGAAGGTCCTGATGACGTCGCGACCGATGATCCGGAGGCGAGAGATCCTAATCGCAATCCGGCCCTAGTGCCATCGCCGATGCTGCGTTACTGGGCGTCCTCCCGGACCCCGTAATCAGGCGGTTAGCTGGGGGATTTAATCGACGGGCGCGTGATCTGCGCTGCGTCGTCGAACGAATTGCTCATTGCGGCCGAGCGACGTCCCTACAGGTAAAGACCCCAGGAAAGTAGCGCGGATGCGTCCTGCCAGACGCCCGATTTGCTGTCGCCCAGGACGACGACGATGACGTCGCGACCCGGTCGCGCACCGCTCGCGATGAGGCAATGACCGGCCTTTTCGGTGTAGCCGGTCTTCATACCGTTACAAAACGGAAGTCGCCGCAAAACCTTGTTCGTGTTTTCCAGCTCACGGGTTCGGCCGTTCGCGTAACGGAAAACAATCTGCGGCTGGCTAACGATGGAGCGAATGGTGGGATTCGCGTAGGCCGCACGGGCAATCACGGAAAGGTCGCGCGCACTGGAGTATTGGCCAGGCATCGGTAGCCCGTTCGGATTTACGAAATGCGAATGGGTCGCGCCGAGATCCCGCGCCTTCGCATTCATCAACAATGCGAATGCTTCGATGCTTCCCGCGCAATCGCGCGCCAGGCAGCGCGCAACATCGTTCGGACTTTTAACGAGCAAGGCGCGAAGCAGGTCGATGCGCTGATAGCTGTCGCCCGGCCGAATGTTCAGCTTCACCGGCTCGGCCATGGTGTCGATCTGCTCGACCGTAGCCATCTTATCGAGGTACCCGCGTTCTGCGATGATCAGCGACGTGAGTAATTTCTGAGTGCTGGCGGCGGCGCGTTGGGCGTCGGCGTTTTTCTCATACATGACCTGCCCGCTCTGTGCGTCGATCACCATTACCGAAACTGCGCGTGTATTGGGCACTGCGCCGGAAGGAGTTGGGTTAGCGGCGGGCCGAGCGATCGGGACGTCGTCATCCGCGTTCTTTTTGGCCGACGCGCGTTTCGCTTCAGCCGCACTCGACTTCTTCGCCGCGTGCGATTTTTTCGTGACGCCAGTCGGCCGGACGACGTTCGGATTATCGTCATCATCCTGCGCATGGATATGCGGCGACGTGACAGCGCCGAGCGCGAATATGAGCAGAATGATCCAGCGTTTCATCGGGCGAGAACTTACCGGCAAGAAATTAGCGTCTGCAACCGTTCAAGCTGCTGATTTAGGCCCGCGCTGAATCAATTCAATCTCGTAGCCCTCAGGCGCATCGATGAATGCAATCGCACCGCCGTCGCTGTTGGCATGCGGTCCATCCGACAGCGGATAACCTTTCGTGGCCGACTTCCGCGCGAAGTCTTCGATGTCATCCACTTCGAAGGCAAGGTGGGTCAGGTCCGGACCGACTACAACCGGTCCGCTCTCATCGAATTTACAGATTTCGATTTCCTCGTCGCTTCCCGGGGCCTTAAAAAACACCAACTGCGAGCCGCGGCCTGAGGTGTGCCGCCGAACCTCCTGCAACCCGAGAACATCACGGTAGAACGTGACGGTCTTCTCCAAATCCGTGACGCGATAACGCGTATGCAGCAATTTTTTGATCATTTCCGTATTCCTATTGCCCCTGTCCGGTATCGAATTCAAACTCAGGTGAGCAAATCGATGGAACTTTTCTCATGCTTCCGGTGATCAATCGGCGCGGCGCGCGCAGCCAATACTCGACTTGAGAGTCAAGATCGAAGGTCGGCTCGCGCGTTGGTTGATCGGGTTCGGCTATTACCTTCTGCAGGTTTGGGCCAGAACGCTGCGGTTTGAAATTGACGATCGCGTCAATCTCATCGGCACCGCGACGACAACGAATTTTATCGGTGCGATCTGGCACAACCGGCTCCTGTTGTTGCCCTATGTGCTGAAGCGATTTCTACCGCAACGCCGGGGCGCGGCGCTCATTAGTCCCAGCCGGGATGGCGAATTGATTGCGATGCTGGTGAAACATTTCGGCTTTGACGTCGTGCGTGGATCGAGCTCGAGCGGAGGAACGCGCGCCATGATGCAGCTCGTCGACGTCATTGCGGCGGGCCGTGATGTCGTCATCACGCCGGATGGACCGCGTGGTCCAGCCTACGAACTTGGGCCGGGGCTGATCGTGCTCGCACAACAATCCGGCGCCGCCGTTGTCCCGATGAACATGGAATACTCGGCCTCCTGGCGAGTCGGCAGTTGGGATCGATTCATTCTGCCGCGCCCGTTCGCGACGATTCGATTCATCATCGGCGCGCCCTGCAAAGTCGATCCGACTGGGAACGATAAGGAATTCGAAGACGAGCGACTTCGTTTACAAAACGCAATGCTGGCGCTGGTTGAAATGCGTTGATCGCATAAGATCAAAGCAATGGCGCAAATCATCGACGGCCGCGCAATTGCGGAAGAGATTTATCGCGAGTTGCGGGGTGAAATCGCGGAGCTCAAAGGCCGGGGGGTCACTCCTGGATTGGCCGTTGTTCTGGTGGGCGATAACCCGGCCTCGCGCGCGTATGTGCGATCGAAGGACAAGATGTGCCGCGAACTCGGGCTGCATTCCGTGAAGCTGGAATTGCCGGCGACGACCACGCACGCGGAATTACTCGCTCATGTCAGGACATTGAATGACGACGAGAAAATCCACGGCATTCTGGTGCAGTCGCCGCCGCCAAAACAGATCGATGAAGCGGAAATTGTGAGAGCGATTGATCCTCGGAAGGATGTCGATGGATTTCATCCGGCGAACGTGGCGAAGCTCGCGGTGGGCGATGCCAGCGGTTTCGTGCCCTGTACGCCGCTGGGTTGTCTCCGGCTTTTGCGCGCGACCAAGGTCGAGCTGGCCGGCGCCAACGTTGTCGTGCTGGGACGCAGCATGATTGTCGGCAAACCGATGGCGCTTCTCCTGATGAACAAGGGTGTGGATGCGACGGTGACCGTGGCGCATTCACGCACCAAAAATCTCAGTGAAATCACGGGACGTGCGGATGTGATCGTCGCCGCGATCGGGCAACCGCGATTTCTCCAGGCGGAGCACGTCCGCGACGGCGCCGTGATTATCGATGTCGGAATTAACCGCGTCGATGATGCAACCAGTGAGCGAGGTTATCGACTGGTCGGCGATGTCGATTTCGACAACGTGGCGAAGAAGGCGAAGGCAATTACGCCGGTGCCGGGCGGGGTGGGGCCGATGACGATCGCGATGCTGATGTCGAATACGGTGAAAGCTTGTCGTCAGCTCGCGCGGTCATCCTGAGCGGCGCAGACGGCGCAGTCGAAGGACCTCGCAGTCGGTCGCGCGTCACACTTAGTTCGGAGCGTGTATGACCGGCTGCGGGGTCCCTCGACTTCGCTCGGGATGACGGATCACGATGCAACGATTTTGCGCGTGACGAACCGTAACAGGGACGGTCGGAGTCGCGCGATCTCCAGCAAGGCGGAGCCAAATCGCGGCGACGTCACCGCGATACGCGCGAGTTGGTTAATCCACAGCCGGCCGCGATACATCGCCGCGTGCTGGCGGATGTAATTCAATCGCCCGTTTTCAGTGCCGTCGGCCATCGCGGCGGCGGCAAGTTCGCCGGAACGCAGCGCATAATAAATTCCTTCGCCAGTAAACGGCTCCACCACGCGAGCCGCGTCACCGATGAGGAAAAGTCCGTCGCGCGCTGGCGTAATGGCGCGGCGCGCGAGCGGCGTGATCGTGCGCCACGCTTGATCCGGTGGCAGGTCGAATCGTTGCGCGGCCCACGTCCGTAGTGCCGGTAACGATGCCGCTCGACCGACCAGACACACATTCAACTCGTGATCGTCGACCGGGGCCTGCCCGGAATATCCGCCAGGTAGGAATTGCAGAACGACGCGCTTTCCGAAATCACCGATTCGCACGTGCGCCTGCAATCCGACGCGATCCTTCTCACCCCGCGGCATCAGTCCGAGGAGACGGGCCACCGTCGAATTCCGACCATCCGCCGCTACCAGAAATCGCGCCCGTATTTCTCCCGCGTTAATCTTCCACTCGTGGTCATCAGTCCTTGCCAGCGACGTCACGGTCAGACTTTCGCGAATCTCCGCACCAGCCTCCCGCGCGGAGCGCATCAGGATTTGGTCGAATGCGCTGCGTTTGATCGCGATCTCCGCATCGCGCGGGAGCCCCACCGCTATCGAACGTCCGCTCAGCCCGATAAATTCGACGCGTTGAAGTTCACCATGGGGCGCTGCGCGAATTTCAGCTTCAACTCCAAGCCGCTGCAAAACCGGCCAAAGCGAGGGATTTAGGCAGTCACCGCAGACTTTCTCGCGGGGAAAAATTTCGCGTTCGAGCACGACGGTTCGTAATCCGGCGCGCGCGCAGAACGCGGCGCAACTCGCGCCGGCCGGGCCGCTGCCGACAATTGCGACGTCGTAAGTCATAAAAGAGGAGACGCAGTTTCCGCCGCCGGACTTTCAACGTAAATTAGGCAACGCAATGGCCGGCTCACGCGATAAGCCCGATCTGAACAAGAAGGTGCACGAAGTTCCGCACAAGCCGGGAGTGTATTTGATGCGCGACCGTTTTAATCGCGTGATCTACGTGGGAAAAGCGCGCGATCTGCGCAAACGAGTTGGTTCGTACTTCATGCCGTCGAAGATCGCGCAGGCGGATATCAAGACGCGCGCGCTGCTCGCTGCAGTCTGGGATTTTGAAACGCATACGGTGGCCAGCGAGGCCGAGTCGGTCCTGCTTGAGGGCAAGCTCATCAAGGAGTACCGGCCGCGTTACAACATTTCGTTTCGCGACGACAAACGGTTTCTGGTGGTGAAGGTGGACCTCACGGAAGAGTGGCCGCGGTTTCGGCTGGCGCGATTTAAGAAGGACGACGGCGCGCGTTATTTCGGGCCGTACGCACATGCGGGCGCGCTGCGGCAGACATTGAATTTTATGCGGAAGAAATTTGGTGTCCTGACGTTCGGGCGGGGATCGCCGAGTGAGCGCGAATTGAAATCGTCGACGTATCAGGTGCCGATGAAGCTGGCCGATATCACGGCTGAGGCCTATCGGCAGCGCGTGCTGGAGTCGTGTGATTTTCTCGAAGGAAGATCGCGCGAGATGATCGGCGAACTGGAGAAGCAAATGCGCGTGGCGGCGGAAAAGCTCGACTTCGAGAAAGCAGCCGATTTGCGCAACATGGTGGAGGATCTGCGACAGACGACTCGTGCAACGAAGCGATTCACGCGCAGTTCGATCCCGACGACGATCAATCCCGAAGCGGACGTTAAAGCGCTCGGCGGCGCGTTGCAGCTGCCAAAGCTTCCACGCGTCATGGAGTGCTTCGATATTTCGAACATCAGCACGACGCATGTGGTCGCGTCGATGGTCTGTTTTCGCGACGGCGTTCCAGACAAAAATAATTACCGGCGTTACCGAATTCGCACGGTCGTAGGCCAGGATGACTTTGCGAGCATGGCCGAAGTCGTGCGCCGGCGTTACTCACGGATCCTGCTCGAAGCGCGGACGGCGAACCCGGATGCGGCGGAATTTTCTCAGGAGACTCCTGAAGAAGCGCTCACGCGGCTCGGTCATCCCGAGCGCAGCGGCAGCGCAGTCGAGGGACCCCGTGGCGAAACTGAATCTCACGTGGCGGGGTCCCTCGGCTCCGCTCGGGATGACAGCAATTTCGTCGCCGTCCGCTTGCCCGACTTGATCATCGTCGATGGTGGGAAAGGGCAACTCTCATCCGCGTGCAAGGAATTGCAGCGTCTCGGATTGCACGAGATGCCGATCATCGGTCTCGCGAAGGAACACGAGGAAATTTATCGGCCGGGATACGCGATGCCGCTGCAATTACCGGATGATTCTGGCGCGTTGCGATTGCTGCAGCGTATTCGTGATGAGGCCCATCGTTTCGCGAATGGTTATCATCAGTTGCTAATGAAAAAGCGTATCGGCGAGAGCATTCTAGACGATTGTCCGGGCGTGAGTCAGAACCGAAAGAATCTGCTGCTGCGCAAATTTGGTTCGGTGAAACGGCTGCGTCGCGCGAGTGTGGACGAGATCGCTGCGGCGGAAGGAATCGGTCGAAAACTTGCGGAAGATGTTCACCGTTTTCTGCAAACGCACTAGCTTGTTAATCTGAGCGAAGCGAAGAATCTCTCGTCGTGCCAATAAGTCTTCATTTTCGACTGCCCTCGCGTGCACTGGGCAGCGTTGCGTTAGTTTGCGCCGCGGCGCTGAGCCTCGGCGCCGAAGAGCCTTCGCCGACCGCTTCGCCGGCCGCGGCGGACGAAGAGATCGTGCCGACCTGGGAAACGCAAAAGATGGCGCGCGCTTATGTGCTGGATATCCCGGCGCCGCGCGGACAGATCACGGATCGAAATGGCGCCCCGCTCGCGCAGAACAAATTAAATTACAATCTCGCGGTCGCGTACCCGACACCGCTTGAGTTTGCCGATGCGCAGGTGCTGCAGTTCACGCGCGAGAAAATCATGGCGGCGGAGAAGCTGTTGAAGCGACCGATCAAAGTATCGGACGAGGCGATTCTTCGGCATTACCACAACCGTGGAATTCTACCGTTCGAGATTGCGCAAAACCTGAGCGAGGACGAATTCGACGCCATTCACAAAAAACTGCCGGAAGGAATGGTGATGCGTCCGTTTTACGTGCGCATTTATCCGAACGGAAAAGCCGCGGGCCATATCATTGGCTACAGCGGAAAGACCAGCCGCAGCGCGGACGGAGTCATCGATAATCACGAGGTTCTCTGGCCGGAAACGGAAGGTCGCGAAGGGCTGGAGCAGACATTTAACCAGACGTTAACCGGCCAGCACGGTCAGTATAAAATGACGTTCGACAAGGACGGCCACAAGACGTCTGAAAAGATCGCGGTGCCTCCGGTGCCCGGGAACAATGTGGTCACGACACTCGATCTACACCTCCAGCAACTCGCCGAGGACGCGCTCGAGGCGAAGGCGAAACGCGGCGCGATTGTCGTGATCGATCCGAACACTGGAGATATTCTGGCGATGGCTTCGTGGCCCTCGTATGACCCGAACATTTTTATCCCGGCGATCTCGGCGGAAAAATATAAGGCGCTGGAGCAGGATCCCGATATTCCACTTTTGCCGCGCGCTTATCGCTCGGCTTATCCGCCCGGATCCACCTTCAAAGTCGCGGTCGGAATTGCTGCGCTTGAGAACGGCGTGGTTTCGTCCGACGACACCTATAATTGCGTGCCGGCGTTGCAGGTTGGGAACGTCACATTTCACAATTGGAAGAAGAGCGAGCGCGGCGATTTGAATTTCGTGCAGGCGCTGACGGAATCGTGCGATACGTGGTTTTACCAGGTCGGCATCAAGACCGGGCCGGAGCCAATCATCGATTGGGCGCAGAAACTCGGCTTCGGCGCGAAGTGCGGTATCCCGCTAAAAGGCGAAGCGGAAGGGCGAGTGCCGAACGATCAGTACATGAAAGCGACGCATGGCCGGAAATTATTGAATGGCGATGTCGCGAATCTTTCCATCGGCCAGGGCGACGTCCTCACCACGCCGCTGCAGATGGCGCAGGCGATGGCAGTTGTCGCGAACGGCGGAACGCTCTATCAAACGCGGCTCGTGCAGCAAGTGCAGAACATCGACAGCGAGATCGTGTCTGCCTACCAGGTGCGCGAGAAGAAGAACATCAGTCTGTCGCCCAGCACTATCGATCAACTGCGCACGGGATTGATCGATGCGGTCAATTCGCCGGCGGGAACAGCGCATGCCGCGAGTATGGATAACGTCGAAGTCGCGGGTAAAACCGGCACTGCGCAATGGGGGCCAAAATCGAAAGAGCGCACGGCGGCGTGGTTTGCGGGATTTTTACCGGCAACGCAACCGCAGTATGCCTTCGCCGCGCTCTATGAAGGCGAAGTGGGCAGCAAAGTGCACGGTGGATAGGCGGCCGCGCCGATGATCGGCAAAATCTTCAAGGAGCTTTACAAAGAGCAGGGCGCGACCGGTAAACGTCGCCGTCGCGTCCAGCCGGGCGAAGAGGATCAGACGCCGGTGCGACGCGCGGAGCCGGTAGAGGACGATCAGTCGGACTAGGGCGCCGAAGTTCCCGCTAATTCCATCGTCCCTTTAAACTTCGGCGCTTCTTCTTCGATGCCGAAATTTTCGGCGTAGAGTTCGGCGACTCGTCCCATCTCGTCGCTGGTGAGCGCCGGCGAATCCGGCGCGTTCGCGAATTCCACAAGTTGCTCTTCGTTGTAAATATTCGGAAGCGTCGTCGCTACCGATTCGTCCGCGAGCAGCCACTGCAGGGCGGCCTGGCCCAGGGTGCGATCCGCGCCTTCCAGAAAACGCAGTTCGTCGATTTTCTTCACGCCGTTAAGGAGCCAGCTTCTTGGCCGATGAATGCGATGATCACCGGGCGGGAACGTCGTCTCGGCGGTGTATTTGCCCTCCAACATGCCGGATGAATGCGGCACGCGAATCATGAACATCGTGTCCTTGCCCGCGTCGCGCGCGGCTTCGTGCAGCGCGCGGCCGGGATGCTGCTCGAGCATATTGTAGATGTGCTGCACGCTGGTGAAGTCACGTTCGCGGATCGCGTTGATCCCTTCATACATCCAGCCAATCGCAGGTCCGAGAGCGATGCCGAAGTAACGAATTTTGCCGGCGCGTTGCAGCTGCGACAGGGACGTCCAGACGCTGTCGTCCTCGATCTGCTCCATGCGAATATTGTGCAGTTGCAGGAGATCGATGCGGTCGGTTTTGAGGCGCTGCAACGCGGCATCGGTCGCGCGGAGGATCGCATCCGGCGAAAAGTCCTGAGGAATTTCGCGCTGACCGCGCCCCCGCGATTCGCCATGCTGCACAAAATCGTAGCCAACTTTTGTCGCGATCACGATCTGGTCGCGATTAGTCGGAAACGCCTTCGCGATGTATTCCTCGCTCAGTCCGTTTCCATAAGTGTCGGCTGCGTCGAAAAGTGTGATGCCAAGATCGAAGGCCTTGTGCATGAGGGCGATCGCTTCGCCTTCAGTGTAGTGGCCCCACCAGCCCGTTGAGATCGTCCACATTCCGAATCCGACCTCGCTCACAATGAGGTCGGTGTTTTTGTAGGAACGAAAGCGCATGCCGCGAAGGTAAGCGCCGCTGCTCGCACGCTCAAGTTTCGCAACTACACAACTATTCGACGTTGCGCGATTGCCGTCCGATGTTGCGTGATGCCGGACGAGAATAAAGCTCTTCTCATCGTAGGACACGGCTCGACCGTGAACCCCGACTCAAATACGCCGACTTGGGATCATGCCCGTGAAATCAGGGAGCGAGGAGTTTTTGGCGAAGTGCAATGCGCGTTCTGGAAGGAGGAGCCGAGCCTGCGCGATGCTCTGCTGCTGTTTGATCCGGAAACGATTCGCGAGGTTTACGTCGTACCGAATTTTATCAGCGAAGGTTATTTTACCCGCACGGTCATTCCACGTGAGCTTGAGCTGAGCGGAGAAATCACGACGCGCAGCTCGGGTCAGGTTTGGAAATATTGCGAACCCGTCGGCAACCATCGCGACGTGACGGAACTACTGCTGCGTCGCGCGCATGATGTCGCGCCGGATGTCGATCCGCGCGAGACGACGTTGCTGATCGTCGCCCACGGGACCGGCTTGAATGACAACAGCGCAGTCGCTGCGAAACGTGAGGCGGATAAGATTCGTGCACGCAAATGCTTCGCCGCCGTGCTCAACCTGTACATGGAAGAAACGCCGCTCGTGGCCGAGTGGGAAAAGTTCACGGCGACGCGGAATATCGTCGTGGTGCCATTCTTTGTTTCAGACGGGCTGCACAGTTACGAAGACATTCCGGTGTTACTTGGAATCGAGACGGCAACCGGAGTTTCGGCGTCCGATCGCGAACGGCGCGGTGATGTTTTCCGTAAAAATCCGCGCGAGATTCGTGGCCGAAATCTGTATTACGCCAGCGCGATTGGGACCGAGCCGCACTTTGCCGACATTATTCTCGAGCAGGTTGCCGCGTTTGACGGGGCGCGGAATCTGCAATCCGTTGCCTAGCGCACATGGGAACTAAAGCGAAATCCGATCGCCAGAGCAGCACGCTGCGCGAAATCGGAATGCTCATGGTCGCCGGTGTGAAGGACGATGGGCTGCTCAACCGCATCGCGGATCTCGTCCAGAAAACGTGCAAATATCGATGGGTCGGAATTTACAGGATTTGCCGCAAGGAATTTGCCGTTGTCGGCATCTCGGGCGCGACGAAGCCGGCTTATCCGCGCTTTCCCGTTACTCAAGGGATCAGTGCGGAAGTCTATGAGACTGGCAAATCGTTAATTGTGAAAGATGTGAGCAAAGACCCGCGGTTTCTGCCGAATTTCTGGACAACAAAATCGGAAATCGTGGTGCCGATCGTCGATGATGAACACAATCTTGTGACTGGAATCATCAATGTCGAGAGCGCCGAGATTAACGCGTTCGACAAATCGGATCGCGATTTTCTCGAAGGCGTTGGTCGATTGATCTGGCGCGCATTGCAGTGACGGGCGGGCGCTCTGTTTTCGTAGCAAAACTGTTTGGCGCGGGCGGGGGGTTCGGGCAGATTGTCGCACTTAAGACTCCGGCGGGATGTGAAGTCCGCCACTATGATGATGAAGGACGGATCGCTTCGGACTTAAAATCGGTGCCGAGCGAAGAGGCGGGGGAGATCGCAAAATATGACGACCAAGTTCTCTACCGGCCGCTAAAGACCGCTCCTAACCTGCGACACGGATGGCGCATACACTGCCGAGACGAGGAAGAACTGCGGCGGGTGATCGATCAGATTTATCCGGGTCGCATTGCGGCTCTGGATGCTCACCTGCGAGGTGATTTAAAAAGTACGACACTCCGCGAGACGCTCGATCGGCAGAGCGGAATGTATAAAGCGGCCGCTCGCATCAGCGACGAAGAGCTCGACGATCTCGTCGCCCGATTTTGTAGATCGGACGGCGGGTGCCTGCGCACGATTTTATGGAAGCGCGATCGAGCGGACGCCACTCCGTCGAGCAAACTGCCCGCTACGAAATTCGATCCGACTTTCGATCAGACCGGGAAAGGACGGTATGTGGCGCCGCTTGTCTGCCAGGAGGCGTGCAACCTTCTCGTCTCAGCGGCACGCGAAGCAGTAAAACTTCGGGAAGGCGATAAGTGACGTTTGGACGCGCCACGTCGTGCCATGGCAGACTCAGCGGCGCAGAAAGTTAACTGCTCGCAGGGAAGCGGTTGACTCTCATTTGGGCTTTCTTTTTCTCAAACGTGAAATATTCTCTCCGCTGAGAAATGGCTAAAATCGTAATTATTGATGACGAGCCGGCGATGGTGGAGGTCATCGTGACTCTCTGTCGCGAGAAGGGGCATCAGGTTTACCCGTTTAATTCCGCACCGAAAGCGGTCGAACAGCTGGATGCGCTCCAGCCTCACGTTGTGATTGCCGATATCCGGATGGAGACGATGACCGGCTTCGATGTCTTGCGTCATGTGCGCGAGCATCATCGGCAGACGGCGGTCATTTTGATCACGGCCTACGCGTCGGTGGAAACAGCAGTCGAGGCGATGAAAATGGGTGCGTACGATTACGTCACGAAGCCGTTTAAGATCGACGAGCTGCAAATGACGGTGCAACGGGCGCTCGATTACCAGGCGGCGTTGCGCGAGAACGTTTATCTCCGCAAGGAACTGAAGAATCGGTATCGATTTGAAAACATTGTCGGAACGAGCCGCAACATGCAGGCGGTTTACAATTTGATCAGCAAAGTCGCCGATACGGACAGCACGGTTCTGATCCAAGGGGAAAGCGGTACCGGTAAGGAGCTCGTCGCGCGCGGCCTGCATTTTAACAGCAACCGGCAACACCAGCCTTTCGTGGCGATCAACTGCAGCGCTCTCCCTGAAAACCTGCTGGAGTCGGAACTTTTCGGCCACAAGAAGGGTGCATTTACGGGAGCTGTGGCGGACAAGCGCGGACTTTTTGAAGAAGCGAATCTCGGGACGATTTTCCTGGATGAAGTGAACTCGATGGCGACTTCGCTGCAGACGAAATTGCTGCGCGTTTTACAGGAACGCGAAGTGCGGCGCGTGGGCGATAATAAAAGCACGCCGGTCAATGTCCGAGTCGTCGGGGCGACCAACGAGCCGCTCATGCCGAAGCTCAAGGACGGCACTTTCCGTGAAGATTTATATTACCGGCTCGCAGTTATTCCGATCGAAATCCCACCGCTGCGCGATCGACTCGAAGATGTGCCGCTGCTCGTAAATCATTTTCTACAGAAGCAGGCGAGCACGACCGGCGACGAGCCGAAGAAGATCGAACCGAAGGCGGTCGATATTCTTTGTCACTACGACTATCCCGGCAACGTCCGCGAGCTGGAAAACGCGATCGAACGCGCCTGCGCGTTATGCGAAGACAACTCGATTCTCGCGACAGATTTGCCGCCCGCGATTGTGGCTCACGCCCAGGACGACAAGGCTGGCAGGCAACGCGCGTCGATGCCGGTTGGTCAGAGCCTCGACGAATTTGTGCAAGGGCAGGAGCGCGGATACATCGACGCGACGCTCGATCATTGCGGTGGTTCGCGCGAGAAGGCGGCGAGCACGCTCGGCATCAGCATGGCGACACTTTATCGCAAGCTGGAGCCGAAGAATAAAGGCGCCGCCGCGAAGTAAATCCGTGCGCGTAGCGGCAGTGTTTAGCCGCGCTTGCTGTAAATGCGGATCTGGTCCGCTTCCTTCTGCAATTCGTCCAAGGCCTGCAAAGTAGCTTCCTGGCGTTTGATCAAATCGGCGTTGGCCGATTTTGCTGACTCGAGCGCTTTTGCGATTTGACCCGAAGCATCGCTTTCCTTAGGGATCGCCGTCGCCGTTTTGCTCACGGTCGCCGGAGAAGTTACGGCGTCGACCACGACCTGCTGGGATTGCGCGGACAAATGTCCCGCAATGAACAGTGCGATGAAAGTGAGGGGCAACTTCATCATCGTCCGCCCCGACTTGAGTAAATCTTCGCCTGACGGACAGCCTCGGCCAGAGCGGTTAGCTTGGCCTCGATTTTCTCCTGGTTAGCCGCGATCTGGGCTTGTTGTTCCCGGATCTCTTTCACGAGGGCGATCGATTTTTGGTCCCCTGCCGTGGTCTGCGGTACCTGCGCGCTGGCTGTCGTGATGAGAACGATGGCTGCGGATACGGCGGCGAAGTATTGGGCAGCTTTCATCTTTGAGTCGGGATCCGTATTAGCAAGTCGTGTTCCCGTTGCCGGGGAACTGATGCGAGGCGCGGAAGTTGCTTGCCTGCGCCGACCCAGTCTCGTACACTCGCGACCCTATGGCCGGTGGGATGCAGCAGACGCAAAACCTTTCCATGGCGCAGGTTCTTGCGCCACAGCTTCAACAGAGCCTGCTCATCCTCCAGGCGCCGCTACTCGAGCTGCGAAATCTCGTGCAGCAGGAGATGGAAACTAACCCCGTGCTGGAGGAGTTAGCCACGGAAGCGCCGGAAGAAGAGCGGGGAGATGCCACGAAATCGGACGAGGAATTCAAGGAAGAGTTCGATCGGCTCGCCAAGCTTGATGACGAGTGGCGCGATTACATGGCGCAATCCAGCAGCTACAGTAGTCGCTCGCAGGAAGATGAGGAGAAACGTCAGTTTTTTTTCGATTCGATCGTCACCCAGGAGACGCTCCAGCAGCACCTGATGGGGCAGCTTAACCAGCAGTTGCTCGACGGGAACGATCGTAAAACTGCCGAACTCATTATCGGCAATATTGACGACAACGGATTCCTGCAGGCCACCCCCGAGGAGATGGCCATGAACACCGGGATCGCTCAGGACGATTACGAGCACATGCTTACTCTAGTCCAGAGTTTCTATCCGCCCGGTGTTGGGGCGCGAGATTTGCGCGATTGCCTTTTGATTCAACTCAAGCGCGCAGGCAAAGCGCAAAGCCTTGAGTACAAAATGATCGCTGAACACATGCAGGATCTCGGGAAACGTCGCTTTCCTGAAATCGCGCGCCGCATGGGAATCAGCGTGGAGCAGGTGCAGAAGTGCGCGAATAATATCGCGCAGCTCGATCCCCGGCCGGGTGCAATTTTTGCCGATGCCCCGCAGAATTATGTCGTGCCCGACGTGACCGTGGAAAAGGTCAACGGCGCCTACCAGGTCGTGCTCAACGGCGAGCAAATTCCACATCTGCGCATCAGTAACACATACAAGGACATAATGTCGCAGGATGGCAGCGGCGGGGAAGTGAAGGATTATATCCGCGATAAAATTCGCAGCGGTAAGTTCCTCATTAAGTCAATCCACCAGCGCCAGCAGACCATCTCCAACATTGCGCATCAGATTGTCGATCGGCAGCTCGAATTTTTCGATAATGGCTCAGCGCACCTGAAGCCCATGACGATGGTTCAAATCGCTGATGCTGTGGGCGTGCATGAAACGACGGTAAGCCGGGCCATTAGCGGTAAGTACATGGCGACGCCGCAGGGCGTCCTGGAGATGAAGTATTTCTTTACCCCTGGTTACCAGACGTCCAGTGGAGAATCGATGAGTAACACGAGCGTGAAAGAAGCGATCATGGATCTGGTCAAAGCGGAAGACGGAAATGCGCCGTTGAGCGACAAGGAGATTGTCGAGATCCTAAGCAAGCGCGGTATCCCGATCGCCCGCCGTACTGTCGCGAAATACCGGACTGAGCTGAACATTCTGCCGTCGAACATGCGGCGGAAATATTAAGTTCCACCCTTGGCTGTAGAGATGGCCCTTAGCCCATCGATCCGCAGCAGGGTTCTTCAGGAATGGCGCGGTCTACCGCAGAAACCATTCACCAAGGACCGCTGGCACTCCACCGCGGAGGTGTTGCCCGGCCTTTTACAAAAGCTTGGTTTAAAGGAGCGTCTCGGTGAGACCGAGGTTATCGAAGCCTGGGCGAGTATCGTAGGTGAATTTATCGCTCGTCATTCTGCGCCGGTAAGCCTGCGCGAAGGAATACTTTACGTGCGCGTGCTGCAACCATCGCTGCATTACGAATTGGAGCAGATTTCCAAGGCGGAAGTAGTTCGCAAACTTAAACAACGCTTTGGCGGGAAAGTAGTTAAGGACGTTAAGTTTCGGCTGGGCT
>JBBQHM010000018.1:0-28613 GCA_038323965.1 Chthoniobacterales bacterium
ATATCGGTCGCAACGCCGAAGGTCGCATCGACGCTGCCGTCAACATTCAGGCGGCAGATTCGGCTGCGAGCGATCCCGTTAAAGTTGGTAAACCTGCCCGCAACCAGGATCCGTCCGTCAGCTTGAATTGCTGTCGCAAAGATTTCAGCATCAGCGCCGGAACCGAGGAAAAAATTTGAGTCGAGCGAACCGTCTCCGTTAAAACGCGCAACGCGATTGATGACGACGCCGTTCGCCGCCGTGAAGCGTCCGGCAACGACCACCTTTCCGTCGCGCTGGACCGTCACGGCATTGACTGCGTCATTTGTCCCCGGCAACGGAGCAAACGAGCCGTCGATTGAACCCGGCTCTGTGTTACCCGCGCGTAACGCCGGAGAGACGGTCGTTACAAAGAGGAAACCAATGATCGCGGAAAGAATTCGACGATTGCTCACGACCCAAACTGTACCATCTCGCTCGCATAATTTCCATAACTAATAGAGCGACTGGATTGCGCGCTCTAATGTCCGCCAAAGAACCTGCGAAAAGAATTGATCAGCTTATTCGGTAGCGTCGACGCCCGTTGACCGAGATCCTCGAGCTTTTGCGCAAACTGAATTTGATCGCCGCCATGCACCTCGCACGTGGTGGTCGGCACCTTATCCTGCGGGATCACTGACTCGTAAGCGGCGCCGACTTCCTGACAACCCAAAGTGGCCAGATGATTGGAAATCGAGCAAACCGAGACCCGTGCAAGCGGCATCGTCGGCTGCAGGTCTCGCGCCGGATAACGTGCATTCGACTTCGTCATCACCTGCGTCCAAACCGGCAATGCCAGTGCCGCGCCGTAACCTTTCGGAATAATCGTCTGCGGTTGATCGAAGCCGACCCACACGCCACACGTCAGCGTGCTGGTGTAGCCGAGGAACCACGCATCCTTGTAATCGTTAGTCGTCCCTGTTTTTCCCGCGGCGGGGAGTTTAAACCCGAGACTTTTCGCGGCGGCGGCAGTCCCACGGGTAAGGACTTGCTCCATGAGCTGCGAAGTCATCCACGCCGCACCGGGATCCAGCGCCGGAACGGCGATATGCGCGGCACGGTAAATCGGTTTCTGATCCTGATCGTCGATCCTCTCGATGACATAGGATTGCTTCCGCATACCGGCGTTGGGAAACGAGGTGTAAGCGCTCGTCAGGTCCTTGAGATCTGTTTCAAAGGATCCGATGTAAATCGCAGGGCCGTGCGGAATGTTGCTGCCGAGATTAAGCGACGTCGCGAGCTTCTGGACTCCATCCAGACCCGCGAGTTGCCCAACTCGAATGCTCATCGTGTTTCGCGAATGAATCAGGCCGTAAGAGACCGGCTGAATGCCGCCGAAAGTTCCGTCGGAGTTCCCTGGTGTCCAACCGCCAGCTCCGTCGATCTCGCCCGGCTGGATCGGTCCGTCACTTACCGCCGCCCCGGGCAGGATCCCGTTGGAAAACGCCAGTGCGTAAACGAAGGGCTTGAAGGCCGAGCCGATTTGCCGGTTCGCCGGCGCCAGCGCGCGATTGAATTTGCTCTGCGCGTAATCGCGTCCGCCCACGAGCGCACGGATGCCGCCGCTTTGGTTATCGATCACAACCACCGCGCCTTCAAGATAAGGCATCGCAGAATCTTCGCCCTCGTCCGGCGGATGATAATTGGCCTTGGCCGGGTGATGAAAATTGGATTGATGTTCGATCTTCGAAAGCTGCGCCTCCAGCGCCTGCGTCGCCGTCGTCTGCACGGATGGATCGAGCGTCGTATAGATATAGAGTCCGCCCTGATCGATCTGGTCCTGCGTGAGTAAAAGATTCAGATCCCGCTGCACCGCATCCATCGCATAATTTTCCTGCACCATCGCCATCCTCTTCGGATGGGGATTGATTTTCGCGGCCCGCGCTTCGTCGGCCTGCGCCAATGTGATTTTCTTCAGATCGACCATTCGGCCGAGGACGGCGTCGCGCTGCAAGGCAGCCGCTTCCGGATTTCGCAGCGGCGAAAATCTATTTGGGCTCCGGATCAAACCGGCCAGCACGGCCGCTTCCGAGAGATTTAATTTCGCAGCGCTTTTGCCGAAGTAGGCCTGCGACGCAGTCTCGATCCCGTAACATCCCGCGCCGAAATAAATGCGGTTGATGTAAAGTTCCAGAATCTGCTGCTTCGTGAACTCGTGCTCGATGCGCAATGCGACCATCGCTTCCAGGATTTTGCGTCGAATCGTGTGGCCACCGAGCGACAGACTGTTGCGCGCGAGTTGCTGCGTGAGGCTACTGGCGCCTTCCTTCGCTGAACCAGTGACTAAATCGCGATAAAGCGCTCGCGCGATTCCATACCAGTCGATGCCGTTGTGCTGGTAAAAACGCGTGTCTTCTCGCGCCAGCAATGCGTCCACAAATAAGGGCGAGACTTCCGCCAGCGAGACGTTGATACGATTCGCGCCGGCCAGACGGCTGTAGATTTTGCCGTCCACGTCGAACACGGTATTTCGCTCCGGCATTTGACCGACCTGCTTCATGTCGAAGGTCTGCGCCCACGCCGCGAAGAAGACGATCACCGCGAGAACGCCCGCCGCTACCAGGGCAACGAGCGCGGACTTCCAGCCGAGACGGAGTTTACCGCCACCTTTGCCAAAGAATTTCATCTCGATTAAGGCATTAGACACCGCGCACTGCCAAACCTTTCAACAAAAACAGCATCGCGTCACCTGCATGAACAAAAAGACCTTCCCTGTTGCCGGGGAAGGTCTCTCTGAAGGAGTCGAACGAAAACCTAGAAACGCATCTTCACGGCCGACGCGGCCGCGGCGTGTTCTTCATCGGAACAAGGTGCGTTCAGAGGCGTGCCCGCATCCGCAGCGCTCGACTGCACGAGATTATTATCGATCAAATACTGCTCGACTTCTTCGCCGCTGATGTCGGGCAGCATCTTGCCGTTGATCTCGACACATGGTGAAAGAGGCTGGCCACTCTTAGCTTCCATTTCCCAACGAAACGCCGGGTTCTGGATGATGTCTTTGTCGGCAAATGGCAGATTGTATTTCGCAAAAACAGCGCGGACGCCTTTGCTCCAACCGCATTGCGTCTTGAGGTAAGCCGTGATTTCAGGGGTTTGCATGGACGTAATCATATCACGCAATCCGGTATTGTTCTAGTATCCGGCCCTGCTCGAACGCGACCGCACTGTCGAATTTCGGGCTGATCATCGCGCCGACTCTCCTTCCGCTTTCGCCGTGCCTTTCGCGTCCGGGTGGAGTTGGCTGGCAGAGACATCCATCTCGCAGGATGATGAGCGCTTCGCGGCGATAGAACAATCGGGTCTGCGACCCGACCCGTGTTAGGTCAAAATTTTAGACCTGAACAACTTGCGAGGCGCACCGCACCTCCGAGGTCAGGCCGCGGCGCCAGAAAGGACGCTGCGCAATTCCTGGAAATCGACGGGCTTCGTCAGGTGATGGTCGAACCCAGCGGCGCGACCGCGCGAAATATCCTCTGCGCTTCCGTACGCGCTCAGCGCCACGGCCTTGAACTTTTGAATCTGTTTCGCCGCGCTGACTAAATCATAACCGTCGCCATCGGGCAGCCCGATGTCGCTTAGCACGACATCAAAATCTTTCGCCCGGACAAATTCCAGTCCGCTCGCGACGCTATCAGCAGCCGAGACTTCGTAACCCCAGCGGCTGAGCATCGACATCAAGACGCGGCGGGTGTCGCCATGGTCTTCTACCACCAAGATTCGCTTCATTATGCTCTCCAAAATGCCAGGGATCTTTCGGCCATCGCTCTTACACCCGCGGCAGGACCGCTTCCAAGATGCGGAAAACGCTAAGGATCGCGATGTCGATGGGGAGACATGGCAACGAATGCTTTTCGAAGAACGATGCCCTGCTGGTTGCCCATCGGCCGAAAATTCCGATGGCGGCAGACTAATTGGGTTTCGTTTCGCCCGGCGCTTTCGGCCTGCCGGCATCGCCTTTCACCGACAGCTCGCGAGCAACGTCATACTCGGGCTTGGCCGCACCGCTCAGCCATTTATCGAACCAACCGACGATATGCTCGAGCCGCTCCACACGATGCCAGGGCTGTCCAGAGCGTGAAAGTTCGTGAGATTCACCCGGGAATTTCACCATCACCGCCGGGATTTTCATGAATTTCAACGCACGAAACATTTCCTCGCCGCCCGCGCCGGGAGGAGTGCGGGTGTCGTTTTCCCCGAGCACGAACATCATCGGCGTCTTCACATTCTTAATGTAAGTGATGGGCGAGCGGGCCTTGAAATCGTCCGGATCGTCGAAAGGCGTCGCCTTAAACCAGCTCGGCTGAAAGAGCGTGAAGTCGGCCGTGTACCACCAATGTTCCCAGCTCGCGATATCGCGTTGCGCCACGGCAGCGGCGAAGCGCTGGGTATGCGTCACCACCCAGTTGGTGAGAAGGCCGCCGCCGCTTCCGCCGGTGACTCCCAGCTTTTTCTCATCGATGTAACCGCGCTTGATCACCTCATCGACACCGCGCATCAGGTCCTGAAAATCGTCTCCGGGATAATGATATTGAATGATGTTCCCGAAATCCTGCCCATACGTCGTGCTTCCACGCGGATTTGGATAAAGAACGACATAACCTTTCGCCGCCATCCACTGAAACTCATGTTCGAAAATATAACCGTAGGCCGCATGAGGGCCCCCGTGGATATTCAGGATGAGTGGGTACTTCTTGCCCGCGGTAAATCCGGCCGGCTTTTGCACCCAGGCCTGAATTTTCTTCCCGTCGAAACTCTCGTAGGTGACCTCCTCGGGCTCAGGCAGATTTAGCTGCGACCAAAGTTCACGGTTCACGTCGGTGATCCCATGCTGCTCTCCGCTTCCATCGACCACGAACAGGTCGCCAATACGAGTCGGCGTCGAGATCAGGCAGATCACTTTTGCTGAATCCGCCGTGACCCGGAAGCGCGCGACTGCCTGGTTTCCCTTCGTTATTTCAGTGAGGGCGCCGCTGGCTGCGTCAAACCTTCCGAGATTAGTCCGCCCCTCCCGCCCAAACACGTGCAGGATACTTCTGCCGTCCTCACTCCACACCGGCGGATTTGGCCCGCCCGCGCGCGGAGTACCCTGGTCGCCGAATACTCCCTGTCCGACGTCGTAATCAAATTGCGATGTCAGATTTCGCGGCTGCGCAGCCTTGGCATTATCCAGAACCCATAAGTCCGGCTGGGTATAGGAATTCACCGGCTGCGCCACCGATCCGACAAACGCAAACTGCTTTCCGTCCGGCGAAAGCGCGAGCCCGCTTACTCCCATCTCAATTGTCGTTAGCTTCTGCGCTTCACCGCCTGCTGCCGCCACCGCATAAATTTCGCTCCTGGGTAATTCGTAGTACGGCTCATCCACGTGCAGCGAGACGAAATAAATCTGCGAGCTATCCGGAGACCAAGCCGGATCGCCCTCATCGAATCTCCCGGTCGTGAGCTGTTTCGGCTGCGCTTTTTCGTCCGCGGATCGGGGCGCGCGGATCGTCCAGAGATGGCTCGGGCGCTTAAAATCCGCGTTGCCATCATTGTCCTCACGATAAACCGCATGGGTCACCACCAACGCATCGCTTTCACGTTCGTTCTCGTCGTCGACTTTCGCTGGTGCGGCCCTTGGCTTGGCGGAGGCTCCGGGCGAACTGGCCGGACTTGGCGCCTTCTTTGCTTCTTCTTCCTTTTGCTTTTTCCTCTGCTGCTTGGCGAGGTCTTCCGCATTCGCCGAGCAGGAGAACGCAATTGTCTTTCCGTCGGGTGACCAATGCGGATCGCTCGCGCCTTTCGGTAAATCAGTGAAGGCGAAGGCATCGCCGCCGTTCATCGGCAGCATGAAAAGTTGCGCCGGTTCCGGCTTGCCTTCCTTCTCGAGCGCGCGAGTGAAGACCAGGAATTTCCCATCGGGCGACCATCTCGGAGAACCGTCATGCGTTCCGCTCGAAAGGCGGTGCGGCTCCTCGCCTCCACCGGTCGGCACTGTCCAGATGGCGGTGTCGTAACCGATCTTCTTCTCGTTAACGGTCACGCGCACAAACGCGACCCGCGACCCATCAGGCGATAGCTGCGGATCGCCGATCCATACGAAATCGAAAAGATCTTTTTCGGTGATGCCGCGCTTTTCGGCCGCTGCGAGATTGGGAGCTACCAACGCTGCGGCTAAGGACAGTCCGATGATGCTGACGTAGAGACGCATCGCACAACTTGGCAGCGCAGCTGGTTTGCGCAATCCGGCGCCGACAGTCCGCCAGACTGCTGCGACAAGAATTGATTGGAAGATCGAATATGCCTTGTCGTGCATATGCCGAAGCGGTAGTTTCGCCGCTTCGCATCTACCCTAAAACGAATGAAAACAACCTTCTCTATTTTTGCTTCCACCCTTTTGCTCGTCACCGGCGCGCGCGGAGACGTTCTTAAAATAAACGGCTCCACCACGGTCAACCTACCCGCCGCTGAAGCCGCCGAGATTCTGCGCGCCGAGAAAGGAATGCAGATTCAGGTCGACACCCAGGGCGGCAGTTCGGGCGGTATTTCTGGGCTCGGCGATGGCTTGGTTCAGATCGGCATGTCGTCGAAACCAGTAGCGGCAGAGGATCGCGCGAAATACCCGAAGGTTCAGTTCAACGAAATCCACGTGGGCGAGGATGCGGTCGCGATGATCGTCTCCGCCGATGTCTGGCAGGGTGGCGTGAAAGCTCTTACCAGGCAGCAGATCGCCGATATTTATGAAAACAAGATCACGAACTGGAAGGATGTTGGCGGAGCCGATCAACGCATCGTTTTCTTCAACAAGGAGCCAGGCCGCGGCACCTGGGAAGTCTTCGCCAAATGGGTCTACGGCGATCCGAAAAAGGCACCGCCAGTGAGTTTCCCGGAAGTAGGCGGCAACGAAGAGACTCGCAACAAGGTAGGTTCTACTCGTGGCGCCATGTCGCAACTCTCCTCCTCGTGGGCCGATGCAAAAAAGGTTTACGCGCTGGGAATTAAAGGAGACGACGGCGCCATCGTCGAAGCGACCCCGCCAAATATAGCGCACCACAAATATCCCATGAGCCGACCACTCTTTCTCCTTACCAATGGCGAACCTCAGGGTGATGCGAAGACCTATGTCGACTTTCTCCTGAGCGCACGTGGACAGGAGATCGTCAAGAAGCACGGGTATCTCGCGCTGGCTGATCTTAAGTAGAGAGTGCCTCTCGATGAACCTCGGCGGCCGAGTATGAGTGGGAGCCGGCGGAAGTTGAGCGCAACGCGTTGCGCGAGCTTTTTCTTCGCTACCATCGCGCTTGTTTTCATCGTCGCTGTCTTCACCCTTTTTATCTGGCAGAGCATCCCAGTGTGGCGTCACTCCGGGACCGGATATTTCACTGGGACGAAGTGGTTTTATCGCACCCAGCTCTTCGGCGCGCTCCCGATGATTTATGGAAGCGCCATCGTTTCGATCATTGCTATTGGATTAGCCGCTCCTGTCGCGATAGGGGCTGCCATTTTCACCTCAGAGTATCTTCCGCGTGGGCTCCGCACCGCGGTGAAAATTGTAATTGAACTACTCGCTGCCATTCCTTCCGTGGTCTACGGCCTGCTCGGAATCCTATTCCTGCGCGAATGGGTTTATCGTGGTTTCGCGCGCTTCAATTTGTTGAGCGGCGATACTCTCCTTACCGCTGGAATACTACTCGCCGTTATGGTTCTGCCTACCGTCATGACCTTAAGTAATGACGCCTTGCGCGCGGTCTCCGGAGCGCAGCGCGCGGCCGCCCGTGCCCTTGGCCTTACCCGCACCGAAACAATCTTATCGGTAAGTCTCCCGGGAGCAGCACCCGGGATCGCCGCGGCGCTGCTCCTCGGTATCGGTCGAGCGCTCGGCGAAACCATCGCCGTGTTTCTAGTAATTGGCCGCCAGGATAACCAGTGGCCGGCAGATCTGTTATCCATGCGACCATGGCTGGAAGCAGGCCAGACCCTTACCAGCAAACTCGGCGGCTCCGAAACAAACATCGCTTACGGCGACCCTCTGCATTGGGCGGCCATGGTTGGGCTGGGCCTTATCTTGCTGGCGACGGTGAGCGGCATAACTTTTGTTGGCACGCGGCTCGCGCAACGCAACCATGCGTAGATTCCTGGATCGACTATTTCCAGTGATTACGGCGCTGTGCGCCGTGTCCGCCTGCAGCGTTCTTGCCGCCATCATCATCGCGATCCTCATCCGTGGATTTTCCGCCTTAAGCCTCACTTTTCTCACCGAGCAGATCCGCCTTGTTGGGGCCGAGGGCGGCATCTTCTACAATCTCGTCGGCACCGGTATTCTCGTAGTAACGGCGCTCGTCGTGAGCTGTCCCATCGCGATAGGTCTCGCCCTGGTCCAGTCTATCTACCTGAAACATCGGCCCAAATGGCGCCAGACGCTGACTTTGCTTCTCTACACCCTTAACGGGATACCCTCGATCCTATTCGGAATATTCGGGCTTATCGTATTTGTCCTTCTTTTCGGCTGGGGCAAATCGTGGCTAAGCGGTGGCATTCTTCTTGGTTTCATGATCATCCCCACGGTAGCCATCGCGCTGATTGAAAGCATCGAGAGTCTACCTTCTCGTTACCTTGAGGCAGCTGCGGGACTGGGACTCAGTGAATCACAAGTCATTTGGTCCGTTGTTTTGCCCCAGACGCGCGCAGGGTTGTTTACCGGTTCACTCCTCGGCCTGGCCCGCGCCGCCGGAGAAACCGCACCCATTATGTTTACGGCTACCATTTTTGCAGGGGCTACTTTCCCTACCGGCATCAGGCAAAGTCCCGTTCTATCCCTTCCCTACCACATCTTTATTCTCTCCCAGGATTCGTTCGATCGAGCGGTCGGTCCGAAGCTCTGGGGCGCAGCCCTAGTGTTAATTCTGCTCGTCCTTATCCTAAGCTTAATCGCTCTCCCGCTGCGCCTGCGTATTCACGCTGAAGCAAATTCATAATCACGTCCATGGGATCAGATAACTCAGCTCCCGAAGTTTTAGGCGTCCGGAATCTTTCCGTTACCGTCGGCAATCGTTCAATTCTACGAAGCGTTAGCTTCACCGCAAAAGAACATGAGGTGCTTGGCATCATAGGACCATCCGGTGCCGGCAAAAGTACCCTGCTTCGCGCCATGAACCGACTTATCGATCTCACTCCTGCGCTTCAGGTAAGCGGCGATGTGCTGCTCCGGGGCCAATCGATCTACGGAACCAGCGATGCGAACGAGGTTAGAGCTCGTATCGGCATGCTCTTCCAGCAGCCTGTGGTATTTCCGAGGTCAATCGCTGACAATGTCATATTCGGCGCGCGTCACCTTGGAAAAGCGCCTCGCTCTCTACGCGCGGAGCTGGTGGAACGCTCCCTCCGATCAGCGGCGCTGTGGGAGGAAGTAAAAGATCGCCTGCGTGCACCGGCACTTTCCCTTTCGCTTGGTCAGCAACAACGCCTTTGCCTTGCCCGCGTCCTCGCGGTTGAACCGGAAATCATCCTGATGGATGAGCCCACCAGTGCGCTTGATCCCAGGTCAACTCAGGCGATTGAGGATCTCATCCTTCGACTCAAAGAACGACACACCATCATCGTCGTTACCCACAACGTCGGACAAGCCCGCCGGGTTACCGACTGGCTTACCTGTATCTGTGTGCGCGAAGGCGCCGGTGAGATCGTCGAGAGCGCTTGTTGCGATGCCGTCCTCGATAATCCGCAGTGCCGCGAAGTGGTCGAGTTCCTTAACCGCGAGTCGACTGGCGTTGCTACCGGCGCGCTCTAGAACATCACCTGTAACCGCATCAACAACTCGTCGAACTGGTCGTCGCCCAATTGTGGATTGTTGCTACGGAAATCCGACCAGGTGTGGATGTAATCCGCCATGATCTTAATGTCGTCTCCGTGAATATAGTAGTTCACGCCGCCGGTGATTGAATGTAGGTTGTCATGCACCACCTGGGCCGGATCGAAACTCTCCCACTTCGCCACCAGTTGTAGCTTCTTCGGTATCACAAAGTAGCTACCAGTAATGTAGTAGCCATGGGGATTGAAGGGACTGAAGGCCGGTCCTACTCCCGCTACCGTGCGTGTCCGAACTCGTTCATCCAGATACTCGCCAATAAGATCAAAGGGCCCCACGTGGAGCGATCCGTCGATTCCGTAAGCCTGACGTTCGTCGGCCGACGGCAGCACGAAGCCGGAGAGCGATCCATCCAGACCCTCCTTCAAGTTTCCGGTCTGCGAGATGTTCGTCCCTTTGTCATCGCGACTATAGAAATAGTCCGTGCCAACTTTCACGCTGGTATCGAGACCGGCGACATTGCCGGCATAGAGCTGCGACTCCGCCCGCACCACGTACATGTATTCATTATTGTCGTTAGTCGTTGTATTCCGACCGCTGCCATTGAAAATTCCCGCCGAGTAGGTGAAGAGATCTTTTTGTGCGGGGAAAAATCCGGTCAGCGGCTTGCCCCAGACTTGCACACCGATTTGCCGCTCTGGAGTCAGCGCTTCGCTTACCTGACTGCGCTCGATCGTGAATAGCTTGGTATCAGGCGTAAGTTGCTCCAGCCCGAAAGGCGCCTTGTATTGCCCAATCTTAATGTTCGCTTCAGGAAGCGCGTGCCAGTTAATGAACACATCCGTCGCGGCAAAGCCGACGCGGTTGGTGTTCGACGCTAGCGCATTTCCTCTCGCGTCCCGGACGGTCAATCCCCCATCGTTAAGCTCGAAATCGCCTTCGAGTTTGAAGTCAAACTGCTCGGCAAAGTCGCCGGTCACGTTGATACGGGCGCGTCGCAGGCGGAAACGATCCTTCGTCTTCGTGGTGAACGGGCCCGGTAGTCGTCCGTCATAGGCAGCCACATCTCCCGTCTCAAATTGTCCCTGCACGAAGCCGCCGAGCACCAGCTTGGTTTCGCTGCCCGCCGGCGTCACGTAGACCGGCTTCTTATCAGTTTCGGTGGTAGTCACGACGCTTTTACTGTCGACCGTAGTCTTGGCGTTCGGCGGTGAGCCGTGGTGTGCGTTTCCTTTCAACTCCGAGACTTCGCGCTTCAATGCGCTGTTCTGGTCTTGTAACGCTTTGACCGCTGCCTCTAGTCGGGCCAGGCGATCGAATTCGCTATCCGCCGCGGTGGCGGAATGCAGGCCAACGGCCGCTATCAGGATCGACACCGCAACGGTGCGAACAAGAATGGAACGAATAGGAAAAACAGAGGCGTCGCGTAATCGTGTCATTGCGCCGGAGGTTTCGCATATGCGAGCTTTGGCATACAAGACCTAATTTCGTTTCTTAATAAACGGTCGAAGCGAAAAGTGCAGCAGCCCAGATCGAGCACGTTGCGATTGCGCGCGAGCTGCCGACGCAATCGCGGCGCGATGAAATATTCACGGCGGTTTCCCTTGATGGCCGAGTCCACCAGACCCGCGTTCCGCAGAATGCGGAGATGTTTCGAAACATTGTACTGCGAGAGCTGAAGCGCCTCGCTCAGGGCGTTCACGTGACGGGGACGCTTCATCAGCGCCGCCAGCAGGTTCAACCTGGAATCATCAGCCAGCGCCTTGAGCGATGTAGTCCATGCGGTCCCAGAGGCCATTAGCTTTATTAGCCTCCGCGCAGCTTCTCGCCCTCGCCCATCTTTGGATCTTTCGTCGCGTCCTGGTTAAGGCCGAGCTTTTGCTGTGCCTCAGGCGAAGAACCCTCACGCGGATGTCCGCGGCGCATCTGCCGGTCGCGCCAGGCCAGTTTCAAATCCTGCACCAAGTGACCCGGAGGTTTGTGGCCGAAAGCCCGGTGTTTCCCCGGTTCGACCTTGCCTTTCTGCTTCACAAAATCAGCGAATCGATCTGTCCACGCATCGATCTCGACTAAGGCGTGATCGTGTCGCACCAGATCTTCCGCCTGGTTATCGCTATACTTCTCCTCGAGACCAAACTCAACGTAACTCCAGAGTTCATCGGGCACCTCGATTCCACCGTAACGACACTGCCAAACGAGGGGCGCGTAGGCTTGCCGCATGTCGTCGAACGGTTCCTCCGCGGGATCGAAGTAATGTTTGTGCGCATGTTTGATCACCTTGGGTCGCCCCTCCGCATCTAACTCATCGCCACCGCCATCGCCGTAGCAAAAGAAAGCTGCGGTGCGCCCTTCCAGGTGATTCACACTCATCGCCTCCCACTCGGGCGTGTGCTCAAGTTTCATCGCTAGTTCAGGATCCTTGTGCTCGATCGACGCTTCGTCCGGATTGCCGCCATTCATGCAAACGAGCCGGTCGAACATCAGCTTCAGGTTACTGGTTGGACCATACCAGTTCACCGGGCCAATGATTGCCCAGGCATCGGCCAGATCGAACCGCGCATACATGTCGAGGTCCCACATCAGGTCGGGCTCTTTCTTGTTATCCTTATCGTAACAATTGCAGGGCCAGACACACAGCGCCATCGAGGTCGAGACACATGCGTTACAACTCTGGATTCGGGCGCGCGCAAAAACATTACCGAGATCTTCGTAATCGATCTCCCAGTCCTGCGGTAAACGCTCCGCCATTCGTAGCATGAACGTGCGCGACTTCGAGTCGACCCCGGGACAATTGTATTGCCGGCGATCGGAGCCGGAAATAAGCAGGACGCGATAGGGTCGCTCCGTGACGGGCAGATGGCCATTTTTGTCGTTAGGTTTCATCTAGAATCAGAGTTTCCTCGTCTTTTCAATCCCTCGGCGATGCGAGCCACTCTTCTGCTTCCTGGCGCGTGGGGAAGATGACAATGTCGCGCTGAAATCGCCGAGACTCTCCGACGAACTCGAGCACAGGCGAAACTATCTCCGGCGCGACGCAGACGATGGCGCGGCGAACCATCACACCGGAAAGCGACTTTTCCGCAAACTGATGCAGCGTTTCATCCGAAAACGTCAGGCGCGTCGCCGCGCTCAGGTCCCAGATTCGATCAAACGTTGAATCGAAGCGGGGATCCGCTGCCAGCTTTTCACGCCCTGCCGTCAGATCCTCATCCGAAATACTGCCTTCGCCCGCACTCACGATGAGGCGGCGCGCAGAATCAATGGTGATGTGAAGGGGCACGTCGAAAGAGAGTAAGAGCGGTAAAGTAAACAGCTAAGGCGAGAGACTCGATGACTTCCAGAAGGTGATGATCAACCCGCCCGCTACGATAAGGCTTCCACCGGTTAAGATAGGAATGGTCGGTAGAGTATGGAACGCCACATAAGTCACCACCTGCCAGACCAGGAATAGCGTGGCGATGTAGAGTCCCACCACCTGGCCGAACTCCAGCGGCGCCATGTTAAGGGCAAACCCATACCCAAAAAGTAAGGCCGCGCCTGCTACCATCATCCCGAAACGTGCGAGCCCGATGTGATCGTAGATCGCCTTGCGGACAATAGCGTCGCCGCTCACTTCCAGCGACGTCGCCAGGAGGAGAAACGCGACAGGAATTAGGTATTTCATAAAAGATCGTGCTACGGCGGATCGCCAAATCAAGGACTCGCAGGATAAGTTATCGGCCGCTAAAGGGCAACCCTATCCGAAAAGCAGTTCGCGGGAACGGTTCCGCCGACGGCCACCCAGCCGTTGCCTGGCTGACGTGATCAGGTCGCTGATTTTAAGACGGCGACATTTTTTGCGAGAGTTTTGAATCTGTCTCCATCTCGCTGCACCACGGTAATCGTGACATGACCGGTTTTGCTGGTGCTGATATCCGTCACCAAACCGGTTTTGGCAATATGGACGCCGCCAATGACCTTGCCTCGGGCTCCATCCTTCAATTTCGCGGATGAATTAACTTTCATGATGTTGCTTCATTTTGCTTCGATTTTCTTCCAATGTCGGCATCTCGTTAGGTCGCGCGCTTCCACGCCAAATCTCGTAACGAGGACTCAGAGCCATCCATCAGATGCAAATCCGATCCGCAGATGGCGGTGGCGGTGATTTTTAAAACGATGTCGCCGTCATTCTCGATTTTCGCGTCCGGGACATCATCGCAACGAATGTCCCTTTTACCGTGCCAGACAAGTGCTTTCATGTGTTTGTTGAAACGCATCCAAACCGCGCTACGTGCGAAATAAAGACACGACGTAAGGATGAACCCGCGCGCGCGATTCGGCGCAAACTTGGTCGCAGAAAAGACAGCATAGTTCAAAGTTCGGCACCACTTTTGCTAGAGGGTAGATGCATGAGCATGCATTCCGCTTCGAAGGAGCAACGCGAAGCAGTTCGTCAGCTTGTCCAGGCGGTCATCATTTGCGACCTGAGCAGTATGACGCCGGATCGGTTCCGTAACTGGGCGCAGTATCTGGACGCAAAATTCGCAAAAGTGGCGATGAAGCTCATTTTCCGCATCGAAAAGCGCCGGGTCACTTTCTCCATTAAGGAAATTCGCACTCGCCGCGTCGTCTACCACTTCGCCGCCTCCACCAGCGTCAGCTTCGAAGAGAGCGACGTCATCCGGCCGGCCGATATGGTGAAGTCGGTCATCTGACGCGCGGCGGCGGATGCACGCCGCTGGCTTAGCTCCTTATCATAGAGTGAGGTTTGTGAGGGCCAAAGACCGGGCGGCTCGCGCTCTGTCTGGAGAAGAATGGCAGGTCGCGCGCTTCGCGAAGGAGTGGGTGTGCTCGCAACAACCGGCCTAGTCGTCGTTAGCGCTTCGGTCTCAGCAGCGGAAACAGAATGACGTCGCGGATCGACTCCGCGCCCGTGAGCATCATCGTCAGGCGATCGATCCCGACGCCGATTCCTCCCGCCGGGGGCATGCCGTGCTCCAGCGCGAGCAGAAAATCTTCGTCGAGACTCTGCGTTTCCTCGCCCGCCTGGTCGAGCAGCCGCTGACGCTGCACCGTTGGGTCATTAAGCTCGGTGTAGCCCGGCGAGATTTCCTGGCCGTTGATGATCAGCTCGTAAACATCGACCAGTGAATCGTCGTCCACGTTTTGCCGCGCGAGCGGGACGAGTTCCTTGGGGCAATGCGTCACAAAAAGCGGATCGAAAGTCTTCTCCTCCACCAGTTTTTCAAAAACATGCTGGGTCACTTCGAAGTCGGCCAGTTGCGGCGACGTCTCGACGCCAAGCTCTTTTGCTTTCGCGCGGCGTGCATCGCTCGAAAGCTCGAACCAATCATTCCCCGCCACTTCGCGGATCAAATCGCGATAGGGCGCGCGACGCCACGGTCGCGTGAGATCAATTGTTCGCGTGACGTTCCCCTCACCGTCTCGATGTTCGATGCGGAGGGACGAGCTCGGGCTTGTCCGTGGTCCCGCAGCAGCGGGTGCCTCCGAAATCTTTGCAGCGACATGACAAATCATCTCTTCGACAAGGTCGGCCATCTTCTCGAAATTGGCGTAGGCCCAATAAGCCTCGAGCATCGTGAACTCCGGATTGTGTCGGCGGGAAATTCCTTCGTTCCGGAAATTGCGATTGAGCTCGAAGACTTTGTCGAAACCGCCAACGAGCAAACGCTTGAGGTAGAGTTCGGGTGCAATGCGTAGATAAAGATCGAGTCCGAGCGCGTTATGATGCGTGCGGAATGGCTCGGCCGCAGCGCCGCCGGCGACGGCCTGTAACATCGGCGTCTCCACTTCAGCAAACCCGCGCTCGTGCAAAAAAGAGCGAATTTCGCGCACAATCGCGATACGCTTCGCGAAGGTTTCGCGCGATTGCTCGTTGGTGACGAGATCGAGATAGCGTTGCCGGTAACGTGTCTCGACATCCTGCAGCCCGTGCCATTTTTCCGGCAGCGGTCGCAGCGATTTCGCGAGTATCTGGAAGGCGCGAACCTTTAACGTCGGTTCGCCAGTTTTGGTCGTAAAACATTCGCCCTCAACACCGATGAAATCGCCCAGATCAACCAGCGCGAAAAGCTGCATGGCCTCCGCCGTCAGTTCCTTGCTGTTGAGGTAAACCTGGAGACGGCCGCTCGCGTCGCGGATGTCGGCAAAATGACTTTTGCCCATGTCGCGATGGGCGGTGACACGGCCCGCCGCCCGCAACGTGGCGCCTTCCGCAAATTTCTCGCAGACTTCCGCGATATTTCCCGTCGTCTCAAACGCGTTTCCAAAAGGCGCGGCGCCCAGAGCGCGGATCGCCTCGACCTTTTGCCGACGCAACGCGATTAGCTCGTTTTCATCGTCCATTCCGGCCGCGACTTTACGGACGTGCCGTCAAATGAACAGCTTTTCGGTTTGCAATAAATTCGCGGGGCATGCGATATCTTCCGGTTCCCGCGGCGATGCGTTCGCGGATTTCCCATGTCTGTCAAACTTCCTGAAACCACCTCACGTATCGCCGGCCCGCTGGTAAAGCAGTTCTCTGTCTTCCTGCCGAATAAAGTAGGAGCGATGCTGGACGTGGTGAAGCTGTTGAACGCGCATCACACCCATGTGGTCGCGCTCAGCATCTCGGAATCGACGGACTCCGCCATCGCCCGGATCATCGTGAGCGATCCTGCCCTGGTAGAGAATTTATTCCGCGAACACGACATCGCGTTCGGCGTCAGCGAAATGATCGTGGTCGAGATGCGCGAAGTCGCGACGCAGCTTTCGATGTTGCTAGCCGCCTTATTGATGGCGGAAGTGAATGTGCATTTCACCTATCCCCTGCTGACGCGACCGAATGATCGCGCGGCGCTGGCGCTGCACATCGACGACGTAGAATGTGCCTCCTCGGTCCTCGCCGGCGAAGGATTTAAGTTGCTAAGCCAGGCGGATATCTCGCGGTAGCAACGCCGGTTTCCCTTGCCGTAGATTGACAGGCGCACCCTGCTCGTTAACTGAATTCCGACCGATGCGCGCCCTCGCCTTCCCTGCGAATAATCGTCCCGATCGGAGTTTCCCGATCGCGCTCGGTTTTGTGCTGGTCTTTGCGGCCACGGAAATTCTTGCGACAGCTTTCCATTATGCGGCCGATATGCGCGCCGCGCGCGCTACTGCACGATCGACCGCGTCAGTGACGGCAGCGCCGACCGCCAGTGTTGCCCCGGCGGCAGCGCCGCTCGCATCCGTGGCACCGCAGGTCGCGGAGTCCCCCAGTTCGACCGTAATGTCGACCTACGAACGTCTCCGCAAGGCAGCCAAAGCGGCCCAGGATCGTGGCGATACGGTCAACGCCATTGCGCGCTACCAGGAAGCATTAAAGACGGACCCGAATAACGCCGAAGTCCTGGCTGAGCTCGCGATGATTTACGAGTCGATGCAATACTTCGATCGTTCGAACGAGACGTGGAAAAAGATCGTGGATATTGGCCCGCCGGCGGGGCCGTTGTACGAACTGGCGGACATGAAGTTGAAGACGGGCGTGCCGGCTGCCCCCGCACGCTCAGTCGGAAGCGAAGCTGCCGCCGCGGCGGGCGGCGAAGCAGATACGCTCGCTGACGGCGCGATGTTCGGAATCTCCGAGTTCACGACCAATGCGAACGCCGACCCGGATGCCGAAACAAGTTTGAGCCTGCGCATCGCCGTGAAAAAACGCCCCGGCGCGGAGATCGATCACACCAAAGTGAAAATCCAGGTCTACTTCTACGACACGATCGATGACGGGAAGATCGAGCTCACCGATGCCGAGGTAAATTATGAATGGCTCACCGCGGAGCATGATTGGTCGCAGACGAATCCGGAGCTCCTGCTGGTCTCGTATCTTCGCCCAAAAAATAAGGCGCTCGCTTCCGAAGCGGCGCTGTCGGCCGCGGCGGCGGCGGTGAATCCGAACAAGAAAACGAAGACGAGTAAAAAGCCGGACACCAGTTCGCTGGCGCTGCCGGAATCCGGTCACCGAAAATATCTCGGCTATATCGTCCGGGTTTATTACAATGATCAGCTGCAGGCAGTTCGAGCCGATCCGCCAAAATTGCTGAACCTCTACCCGTCGCCCAATACCGCGAGTCCTTGATGCAACTTCTCATCGTGCACCACGATCCCGAAATCGGCGATCAACTGGCGCGGATGGTGGAAGATTACACCGGCCACGAATGTGTGCTCGTGGCCACCGAAGCAGACGCCCATGCCTGGGCCCGCGGCCGGAGCGAGTGTCGTCTGCTCTTGACGCAACTGGATGCGCCGGGCATGGATGGACTCAGCGTCGGCGCCGCGCTGAGCGATGTTTTCCCGGGGTTACAGGTCCTGTTTTTCCCGCCTTATCCCACTGCGGATGTGCGCCTGGAATTTGCGGAAACGAAAGTTTTTCCTGAGCCGATCGATGGCGAACGTCTTCTCGCCGCGGTCGCGCGGGCCGAGTCCGCCTCGCTCGGCGCGCCCGACCTTTTTCATCCCGCGGATATTCTGCAAATGTGCTGCCTCAGTAAACGCAACGGTGCGGTGCAAATGGTGCATGGGAGAAAGAGCGGCATCGTCTTCCTGCGCGGTGGCCAGATCGTGCATGCCGAGACCACGGCCGGGCGCGGGCGCGACGCCCTCGCTGACATTGTAAGCTGGAACATCATCGAGTTTGCCTACGATAAAACAGTGCGCCCGCCCGTGGAAACTATCGCGCAACTTTGGGACGAAGTTCTGGTTGAGGTAGTGGCAGAACATCGCGAAGCAAAGAGCAGCGGTCGCCGGCGCTTTGGTGGATAAATTTTCTCCAGTATGAATTGCCGGCAATCACCCAGCCGCTGCACTGCCTGCGCGCTCTTCGCCGCGTGTGCGCTAGCGGCAATTACATCGGCGCACGCCCAGATCCAGGTCGAGGTAAAATTGAAACGTCTGCAATACATCGCCTACGAACCTGTGGTCGCGACCGTCGCCATTACCAACAACACCGGTCGCGACATCGATCTGCACGATGACGCGGGCCAGCACTGGTTCGGCTTCGAAGTCAGCGGCGGTGAGGGACAGCCGATTGCTTCCTCCGCGACTCAGCCGGACCCACCGTTACACATTGATTCCAGTAAAACTGTCACCCGGCAGATCAATCTCTCGCCTGTTTACCAGATCCAGGATTTCGGGACGTATCATCTACGGGCCAATATTTATTTTGCCGATCTGGGGAAGTATTTCTATTCGCAGAGCAAGGCGTTTCAAATCACGGACGCGCGCCGCATTTTTCAGCGGACCGTCGGGATACCGGATGGGAAACCGGGGGCCGGCGGAGTGCGCACCTACACCCTGATGACGAATACATTTCCAGATCACACTTCGCTTTACGTGCGCGTGGAAGACAAGGGCAGCGGCGCCGTTTACGCGACCTATTCGCTCGGTCGCCTTATTGCCTTCGACGAACCGCATGCCGACATCGACCGTGAAAATCAATTGCACGTGCTGCATTGCAGCGCGCCGCGAACCTGGTCGCATTCAACGGTTGGACTCAATGGTGAACTCGTTTCCCACGACACCCTGCTCGAAGCGAAGACACGTCCACGGTTAAAACGAAGCGCTGAAGGAGATATCGTAATCAGCGGTGGAATCCTGGATAAACCAAGCGTGCGAACTGGTGTGAACACTGCTCCTAAACTATCGGAACGGCCGCTGGACGATTAAGCTGCTCACTCGATGCGAATTAAATTCATTCATTTAAAGCTGGCGCTATGCGTTGCCGTATTTGGTTTTCCATTCGCCGCGCACGCCCAGACGCGTTTCACCACCGTCGTGGTCGATGCCGGCCACGGGGGATTCGATCGCGGCGGCGGGCCGGGACAGCGTGTTCCGGAAAAAGACAAGAACCTCGACGTCGCTTTGCGGCTGAGAAACGTGCTGCAGGCAGCTGGTTACCGCGTGGTCATGACGCGCAGCAACGATACTTTCATCCCACTGGGGACGCGGACGGCGATCGCGAACTCAAATCGGAACGCGATATTCGTTTCCATTCATTTCAACTCCGCCCCGCGCTCGGGTGCAAACGGAATTGAGACCTATTTTTATAGCTCGGAAAGCGCCCCGCTCGCCGGCGCTATTCACGCCAACGTCGTTCGCACCGCAGGCTCCGAGAATCGCGGCGTGCGACGACGCGGCTTCTTTGTCCTGCGGCGTACTTCGATCCCCGCCGTTCTCTGTGAATGTGGATTTCTGACGAATCCCCGTGAATCATCGAACGCGCAAAGCGGCGCCTACCGTCAGCGACTCGCGGAGGCGATCGCGCGCGGAATTCAAAGCCGTTCCACCATCGGTCCGCGCACGGCCTCGAGTTCGCAGGCGAGCCGCGTCGATGTCGGTGCCCAGCCGTTTCTCGATCAGCGTTACAATCATGAGAGTTTCAGCCGCCATTCGAAATCGAAAGGGCGGAAATCATCGAGCAGCAGCAGGAAGAAGAGTTCGAGTAAGAAAAAACATTCGTCCGACAGCGACAGCACCAGGAAAAAGAAGAACCCCGATACCACGGAGAATTAGTTGGACCTTCCGATCGTAAGCGCGGCTGAAATGCGGGTCGCGGAGGAAGCTGCTTTCGCGCGCGGGAGTTCCGCCGAGAAATTAATGGACGAAGCCGGCCGCGGCGTCGCTCGCGCGGTCCAACAATTCTTTCCGCGACCGGGCGAGTGCATCCTTTTTGCCGGCAAGGGAAATAACGGGGGCGACGCCTTCGTCGCGGCCGAATTCCTGCAGCACGCAGGGTGGAGTATCGATTTGCGTCTCGCATTTCCGGAGAACGAACTTAGCGAGCTTGCGCGAAAAAAGTTTAACAGCGCGAGCCGGAGGGACATGCTTCCGCTCGGCGCACAAAGCCGGAGGGACGTGCTTCCGCTCGTCCATGGACGTGCAGAAGCACGTCCCTCCGTTGTCCTCGACGGACTGCTGGGGCTCGGCGCCGCGCTGCCGTTGCGCGAACCAATTCGCTCTGCCTGTCGCGAACTAAATCGGCTGCGACGCGAACAGAATGCGTACGTGTTTGCGCTCGACATTCCGACGGGGCTCGACGCCGATTCCGGCGACGCGGATTCTGATGCGGTGCGCGCTGATTTCACGATTGCAATTGGCGCAGTAAAGCGCGGACTCGTCGCCGATCACGCTCTTGCATTCGTCGGCCGATTAGAAGTCGTGCCGCTGCCCGGCGTTTTCTTTCGGAGGGACGAGCTTCCGGTCGTCCACGGACTCGCCGCGGCGAGTCCCTCCGAAACCGTCGCAGCGGCATATAGCCTTTGCCAACTGTTGCCGCGCCGTGATTTCGGGGGCTACAAAAATCAATACGGACGCGTGGGGATTGTGGCCGGCTCGAAAGGGCTCACCGGCGCATCGATTCTTTGCTCGCTCGGCGCGCTCCGTGGCGGCGCGGGACTGGTGGATCTTTTCGTGCGCGACGAAATTTATAACGTTGTCGCTGCCAGCGCGGCTCCGGAAGTGATGGTGAAGCCGGTGCGCTCGTATCTCGAGGCTGAGCCGCCGCGCGTGGATGTGTGGGCCATCGGTCCCGGACTAGGACAATCGCACAACCAGGAAGTGCTCGAACTGATTCGCCGCACTCCGCAGCCCATGGTGATCGATGCCGATGCCCTGACCACCGTCTCGGAAAAGATGGCGCTTCTCGAAGCGCCCGCCGGGCCCCGCCTGCTCACACCGCATCCCGGTGAAATGAAACGGCTGTTTTCGGGGAAGGATCTTTCGCGCGCGGAAATGGCGCGACGCTTTACCGACCAATACCCGGTGACACTCCTGCTCAAAGGAAGCCGCACCATCGTAGCGGAGAACGGTAGCGCGTTGAGCTACAACAGCACCGGGAATCCGGGGATGGCGACAGGTGGAATCGGCGACACGCTGACTGGCGTTTGCGCCGCGCTCATGGCGCAGGGTTTGAAGCCGTACGATGCCGCGCGCGTCGGAGCGTGGGCTTGCGGTCGCGCCGCCGAGTTCGCGATTTTTAACGGGGAAGAAAGCGAGGAATCACTCATTGCCCGCGACGTCAGCGAACATTTGGGTGTAGGTTTTGGGGAACTGCATCACGCCGTTCTGCAGTCACTCGATTAACGTGGAACCCGCCTACACCAACGCTGATTTGCCGCCGCTGCTTCGCCGCGAAACCTTCGGCGCGAAAGTAAAACGTCTCTTTGCGCCGCTTGGATTCGTCGGCTTGATGATCCTGAAGTTCGCCGCCAAGATTAAATTCCTGCTGCCGGTTTTGCTGAAATCCGGCGGCACCATGCTGATTACAATCGGTGTCTACGCGATGGTCTGGGGTTGGTGGTATGCGATCGGATTCGTGATTCTTTTGCTTCTGCACGAGTGCGGACACTTGATCGTCGCAAAGCGATTTGGGCTGAAAGTGAGTGCGCCCATGTTCATTCCTTTCGTGGGCGCATTCATCGTCCTGAAGGAGGCACCGCGGAATGCATGGATGGAAGCAAACGTCGGAATCGGCGGCCCTATTTTCGGCTCCATCGCCGCGGGGATCTGTCACCTTGCGGGTTTGCAGCTTGGCCTTCCCATTCTCGTCGCGCTGGCGTGGTCAGGTTACTTCCTGAATCTCTTTAATCTCGCACCCGTCGGCATGCTCGACGGGGGCCGGATCGTCACGGCACTCTCACCCTGGCTCTGGCTTCCCGGTTTCGCGCTCCTCGCATGGCTCGGCTGGACACGGCCGAACATGATCATCTGGATTCTGCTTTTCATGTCGCTACCACGCATCTTCTCGCTGTTCAGAAAACGCACCGAAGAGGAACAGCGTTATTATGAAGTCCCGCCGGCGCAACGCTGGACGATGGGTGCGCTGTATTTCGGATTAATCGCCGCGCTCGTTTTCGCGATGCACATCGCGCAAACACAGCTGCACAGCATCCCGCGGCCGGGCGCTATCGTTCAATAAGTTCGCTTGGTGGCGAATTATCTAACGACTCGTATCTGCTAATTTTTGGAACCGGGGATCGTTGCGAATCGGGTCCCAGAGCGGATCCAGCCGGAGATATGCCGGGGTGAGCGAGTCGGCGTAGGGCAGCACGAGCAGTCGTTCGAGAATGGAGAGAGCGCGATCGCGATCGCCCAAAATAGCAAAGGCACGGGCGGCGTCCGCTTCTGCGCCGGGACCGGACCAGCGATCCTTCGCCTCCCGAGCGATGTAAGCAGATGCCTCGCGTTCGACTTCCTGGCGTCGGCCTAGCGCAGCAGGTATCTCCAGTGATAGCCGGGTGACGTCAGGGCCGTTGTTACTTCGCCCTAACTCATTCAACTCAGCGTCTGCTTTTAATAAAAATGGTTGCGCCTGATCGCGGCGGCCTGCTGCGATGTGCAACTGTCCGAGAGTAAGGTGCATTACCGCCACGATGAAGGCCGGGGGCGACTGAGCCTTCGCTAAATCCGAAGTGATCCTCGCAATCGCCTCGTCGAATTTTCGCTGAGACGCGAGGATCCCGACGCGGCCAAAATATGCTTGATCGGTGAGCCCGGGGTTGAGTTGTTCCATCAGCCGCAACGCGGCCGCGAGGTCCCCCTCGGCAAAATAGGTCTCAGCCTTTCGATCGACAATGGAGTGTTCGTTAGGCGCGATCGAAAGGGCCCGGTCGAACATCGCCAGTGCGTCGGGAAATTTGCGCATCCCGCGATAGCTCCACGCGAGATTCACCCAGATATCCTGATTCAATGGATCGCTCTGCGCGGCCTGCAATTGTAACTCGATGGATTCATCGAGCTTGCCCTGACGCCGCTTCACCAATCCGATAGCTTGAAGCGCTAATGGATTGTTTGGCGCTTGCTCTCGCGATTTCTGCAGCTCGACCAACGCCTTATCGTACTCCTGCAGGCAATAATAGAGATACATCCCCATCGCCGCATGGCCGCTTCCGTGTTCGGGATCGAGGCGCAACGCATTCTCCGCCGCTTCCTTTACCAGCGCTCGCTGAGCTTCCGACCGCTCTCCCTGGATGTATTTCAAGCCTTCCGCGGCTGCGATATCGGACCAGGCCGCAGCGTAGTTCGGATCGAGTGCGACCGCCTGTCGGCAATACTGGATCAGCCGATCCTGATCCTCACGCGACTGGGTATTTCGTAGCGCGATTCCGCGCAGGTAAGCATCGTAGGCCGCCGGTATTTTCGTTCCGACATAATTGACCGCTTCCTTCTCGCGACCAGTCAATTTTGCCTCCAACGAACTCGCGATGCGTTCCGCGACTTCGCTTTCGACCGCGAAAATGTCCGTCAACTTACGGTCGAAAGTTTCCGCCCACAGATGCGAATCACCTTCTGCTTTAATCAGCTGCACATTCACGCGGACTGATTCACCTGCCTTCTGCACGCTTCCTTCCAGGATATGCGCGACGCCGAGTTGTTTCGCGATCTCTGCCAGGTTGCCCGGCTTACTCTGATATTGCTGGGTGGAAGTGCGGGAAATGACTTTTAGCTCTGCGATTTTCGACAAGCGCGTCAGGATTTCGTCCTGAATGCCATCGGCGAAATACGCGTTCGCCTTATCTTCACTGAGACTGGCGAAGGGCAATACTGCAATGCTCTTAGCTGAACTCGCCGCGGCCGCCGCGTTTTGCGATGGAATGGGTGCGACCACCTCTTTTCTCTGAGAATGCCAAAGCTGGAATACAAGCAGCCCGATTGCCATCGTCGCGATACAGGCCACAAGCATGGCAAACTTCCTCCTGCTCCATTGTGGGATCTGCTCGTCCGGCGAAATCTCCTCCGTCCGCTTCATCCCTTCCGACGTCATCTCGAATGCCCACGCGATCACGAGGGCTAGAGGAAATCCCGCGGCGATCGCAGTCACGAAAACCTTCATCACCCACGGCGGCGCTTCGAAGGTCGGAAACAAAATCGACGCAGCTTGAATCAATAGCCATGCGACGACGGCATAGGCGACCGCTACCTTGAAAACATTGCGTCTCTTCAGCTCGGCGAAGAAACTCTTCGGATTCATCGAGCCGTCCCCGCTAGCTGTTGGAAGCGCGGATCGTTCCGGATCTTGTCCCATCCGGGATCCAACCGCAGAACCGCGGGGGTGAGCGATCGCCGATAGCGAACGGAAAGGACATGCTCGATCAGCGGGATGGCCATGTCGGCGTCACCGAGCCTAGCGTAGGCGCGCGCAATGACCTCTTCGGTAGTTGGCGCGCGCCACTTATCGCGCTGCGTTCGCTGCCGCAGGTCCGCGGCCTCTCGCTCTACTTCCTTGCGATCGCCAAGGTCTGCGTCATCGGCGAGTATCGAGTCGTAAATTACCAGCGAAGTGTTCCCCGCACTCCGAAGTGCGATCAGCTCACGGCGACTCTGCTCGATCAGCGGGCGACCTTTCGCGGAGTCGCCGCCGGCGACCATCAGCTGCCCTATCCAGCCCCTCAGATCAGCATAGAAAAAATCAGGCGCGTTTTTGGTTTCTTCCAGCTCTTTGCGAAGCATTCGTAGGGCCTCGTCAAATTGCCGGCGATAGATGCGACACAAAACACTATGCAAGCCAGCTTCTCTCCCGGATTGTCCGCTCAACACATTTTCCGCAGCCGCGATGTCACCCTGCGCCAGATACATCTCAGCCTGGTGCGCGATGATATCACCGTCGTCGGGGGAGATAGCGTGCGCGCGCTCTAGCATTTCGTTAGTTGACTTGAAGTCGCGCATCCCACGGTAAGTCACGCCGAGGTTCGTCCACAGATCGGAGTTGCGAGGATCGACGACAGCCGCCTTCCGCATCGCCGCAATCGCTTCGTCCACTTTGCCCTGCCGTCTTTTGACCAAGGCCACTGTGAAAATAATGTCCGCTGAGCTGGGCGAACGTGTCTGCGCTTCATCTAACTCGCTCAACGCTCGATCAAAGTCCTGGAGGCAGTAGTAGTAGAATGCGCCCAATCCCATCCGCGCTTCGCCTAGCTCAGGCTGCAAACGGACCGCAGTTTCAGCGGCCACCCGTGCTCGATCGGATTGAGCTGGAGTGTGCTCGCGATTGAAAAAAATTTGCGATTCAGCGACTGCGAGCTGCGCCCAAGCCTGTGCGTACTGGGGGTCGAGTTGCACCGCCTGGCGAAAGAAGTCACGAGCCTTCATCACCTCATCGAGCGAGGGATGACTGAGTAACGCGACACCGCGGAGGTAGGCATCATACGCCTGCGGATTTTTTGTCGGAATCGCCGCCACCTGTTGTCGCTCACGTCCGGTCAATCGCGCTTCCAGTGACGCCGCGATGCCCTGCGCAACCTCGGTCTCAACCCCGAAGATATCCGTAAGTTTGCGGTCGTAAGTCTCAGCCCACAGGTGAGCATCTGTCGTAGCATTAATCAGCTGCACCGTGATCCGCACCTGCTCACCCGATTTCTGGACGCTGCCTTCCAGGATGTTCGTTACCCCTAGTTGCTGCGCAATCTCGCGCAGGTTCTCAGGTGAACTCTGATACTTCTGCGTCGAGGTCCGGGAGATAACCTTCAAGTCCGCGATTTTCGATAACCTGGTGAGGATCTCGTCCTGAATGCCGTCGGCGAAGTAGTTGTTCGCCTTGTCTTCACTCAACGACTTGAACGGGAGCACAGCGATCGATTTCGACAGCAGCTCCGCAGGAGCGGCAGTGCGCGGCTTCGCTGTGTAACGACCAAGAAAAAACAACGCCACCGATGCGACAGCGCCCATCGCAACGATGTACATCCATGCTCCACCGCGCGACTTCTTCCGCGCCGCATCGGCGATTTCTGTCCGCTTGATTCCCTCGGGTGTCGACTCGAACGCCCACGCGATAACGAGCGCGAGCGGGAAGCCGAGCGCGACGAGCAGGATGACCAGCCGGATCGCCCAGTTCGGGATTTCCAGGAATGGGAAAACCTGCGTCGCTACCTGTACGAGCAGCCAGCCGACAACGAGGTAAGCGATGCCGACCTTGTAAACATTACGCCGCTTTAGCTCGGCGAAAAAATTCTTCGGATTCATGGCTTCTTCTCCCGACAGAGCTCCTCGAAGCGCGGATCCCCGCGCAGGGAGTCTAAATCCGGGTCGAGGCGGAGAAAGGCGGGCGTTAGAAAATCGGGCATTTTTAGCAAGTGTTCGAGCCCGGAGATGGCGTGCTCCCGGTCGCCAAAACGCGCTTGCACCAGTGCGCGCCTAAATTCTCCCGCAGCTCCGGCGACGGCGTCTTTCGCAATCGGCAACAGGTTCACTGCACGCTCAGCATACTGCAGCGCCGCGTCGCGATCGCCCAGCCCACAATAGACTGACGCCAGCTCGTCGTAGATTCCGGCACGTGCGCCGTCCAAGGCACCCGTCGACACCCCCGGCTGATTCTCGAGCATGGCCAGAAATCCGTCGCGCGCCTGCGCATAATTATTCCGAGCGCCAGTCGCGTCGCCCGAGAGACGGCGCAGGTCTCCGAGGCTGGCATTGAGAAAGCTAAAAGTGAAGCCGCGCTTTCCGCCGGCTTCGACCAGCTGGAGCAACCCCCCGAGCTGGCTGATCGCTCCAGCGTAGCTACGCCGAAACCGGGCTTGATTCGTAATCGCGATGATTGGGAGAACGTCTGCGCCTGTCGGATGCAGCCCCTTGAGCACTGTCTCCGCCTGATCCAATCGCCCTAGCAGCTGACAGACGATGGCTTTGCTCGCGATGAAGTCAGCGCTATCGGGCGCGATGTTCAGCGCCTCATCGATGGAGTGCAGAGCCCCGCCGAAATCACGCGTCAAGACTCTTACCTCCGCCACGGCCGACCAGGCGCCGGGGGAACGCGGATCGAGCTCGACCGCCCGGTCGAGATAATTCCTGGCCTGCTCCCATCGGCCCTGGCGGCGGACGATAAGCCCGAGCGCCAATAGAATATCGGCGTTGTTAGGCCACTTCCCGAGCAATTGTTCAAACCGCGCGGCCGCCGCTTCGTAATTCTGCTCCACGTAATATTGAAAATATCCCTGCGCCAGCTGCACCTCAGCCAGATCCGGCTGCAGGCGAAGCGCCGCGTCGACGGCAGTGCGCGCGGCGTCGCCGCGGCCCGCGTCGGCCTCGTTGAAATATTGCCAGGCATGCACATGCGCCAGGAGCGCCCACGCTGTGGCAAAGCCCGGGTCGAGCCGGACAGCCTCCTCGAAAAATTGCTGCGAGCTCCGTATGCTGGCGTCATCCGATCTGCGGAAGAGCGCCAGTCCGCGGAGGTAAGCGTCGTACGCTTCCGGGGTGTTGGTCAGCCTGGCCGTGATGGTTTGCTTCTCCTGGCCAGTGACTTTGGCATTGAGAGCTTCGGCGATGGCGGTGGCGACCTCGCCTTCCACCGCGAAGATATCATCCAGCTTTCGATCATAAACCTCGGCCCATACATGTGCGTCCGTCGCGGCTTTGATCAACTGCACATTGATGTGAACGGCGTTTCCGGCTTTCTGCACGCTGCCTTCCAGGATGTGAGCAACACCGAGCTGCTTTCCAATCTCGGAAAGGTTGCCAGGCTTACTCTGATATTGCTGAGTGGAAGTCCGCGAAATGACTTTCAAAGCGCCGATCTTGGCCAGCCGCGTGAGAATTTCATCCTGAATGCCGGAGGAGAAGAAGGCGTTGTCCGGATCGCGGCTCAGGTTGTCGAATGGGAGCACCGCAATCGATTGCTCAGGGATCGCGGCTGTCGCTGGGGCAGCAGGCGGAGTGACGGGATCCGCCGTAGATCGAACGCCCGGCTCGTGCTTCGCGCCGGCGAAGCGCCAGAGAAATCCGCCGCCGATTGCGAGCAAGAGCGCCAGAATCAGAAGCTCCGTGCCGTTGATCCGCTGTGCGCCGCGTTCCCCGTGATACCAGG
>JBBQHM010000019.1:0-28511 GCA_038323965.1 Chthoniobacterales bacterium
TCGTGGTCGAAAGCGACGCCACGATTTGTGCGCCGCTCATCTTCGCGTGGGTGCTCGGACAGTAGGAAAAGCTGTAGCCGTCGCCCTGTGGGCGACGCCGGCTACGACACCGCTGTCCACGGCAAATCGGCTAGAGAAGATCCCTGCGAATTAGCCTTCCCAGAAGAACTGCGTCGGCCGCTCCATCTCCGCCGCAAGGCTGCGATGAACAGGGCATCCGATTGCCGTTTTTTCGAGCAGTTCGCGCTGTGGATGATTTGCGGGAAGCGGGATGTGAACTTCCGTCGTTAGCCGCCCGATGCGACGCGGCTTGTCCGACATCTCTTTTGTGACCGAAGCGGTGGAACCTCGAAGTTCAAGGCCGTGCCGTTCCGCGACGATCGCCATCGTCGTCAGGATGCACGTCGCGAGTGCCGTTCCGACGAGATCGGTCGGCGAAAACGCTTCGCCTTTGCCTTGATTGTCGCTTGGCGCGTCCGTTTCCAAGCGTGAGCCGGAAGGGCCGTGGAGGGCGGCGCAATGCAAGCCGCCCGTGTACTCGACAGAAATTGTGACCATAATCTGAGTATGGGTGGCGAATGAACTTCTGTCATCCCGAGCGAAGTCGAGGGACCCCGCAGCCAGTGTAAGCGCCCGAATTCGTGTAGCCTGCGACCGAATGGGAGGTCCTTCGACTCCGCTTGCGGCTCCGCTCAGGATGACAGAATAGCGCTGCCACACGTCCCGACCCGCGATAGCATCCGGATGGCGTTGCTACGGCATCCCCGAAATCGCGCTTTCCTGAATCTTCGCGCGATTTTGCTCGAGCTTGTCGCGGAACACGCGCGCCAGATCGCGGTCATGCCAGATGATCAAATCGCTATCATGTTTCTTGGTATCGTCATTCTGCCAGCCTTCATTCCACCAACAGAAGCCGATGATAGCCGGCCATCTGCCCGAGAAAATTTCGTCAAGGGCAGCGCCCGCCCACGTGGCTGCGTCGCAATGCCGGTTGTGAATATCGCAACCGAACTCCGCGATCACGATGGGCTTCCCTGGCGCCAGTTTCGTCAGTCGCGGATAGGCTTCGCGCAGCTTGAAGCGCAGGCTTTCCGTCCCGTCTTTCATCGCGGGCGTCGTCGGTCCATAGGCGCTCAGACCGATCCAGTCTGCGTATTCATTGCCCGGATAATAATTCTCGAATGCATTCCATTTCGATTCCGGTTCGCCGAGCCAGTTCACGTGCCAAATCCATTGCAGATTCGTCGCGCCTTCGCTTCGCATCAGGTCCACCATGTGCCGGTAGACCGCGACATATTTCGCGGGACCTATTTTCGCGCCGCCGTTCCAACGACCATTCCACGGGAACCACTTGCCGTTCGGCTCCGTCCCCCACTCGATCAAAACGGGCGAGCCGAATGTCTTCGCTTCTCGTGCCCACGCACGAAGGTCGCCGTCGAACTCACCGCGAAGAATTCGATCCAGCGTGAAAGTCTTCTCCGCATGCAACTCATTTAAATCCGACCGCAGCATCAAGCGGACGTAAGGAATTTTGCCCGCCGAACGAACTTCGCCGCACGTCTCAGCGGGGAATTGGCGCGACTCGAACCAGTTGTTCGAGAAGAATACCCACGATGTTTTAGCGCCCACCATATTCTCGTAATGTGCGATGTCCGCCGTCGTGAAATCGTGTTCGGACGGATCATGCGTGTCGGTGCCGACGCCACCGTAGTAAAATCCCTGGTATAATTTCCCCGGAGGCGGCAGCGAAATCGGAGCGCCGAACGACAGCGTCGCAAGAAACAACGAGCCAACCGTCATCCCGAGCGCAGCGAAGCGAAGTCGAGGGACCTCGTGGCAAGACGTCAATCTAACGCGACGGGGTGCTTCGACTTCGCTCGACATGACCGAAGTGTAGCTGAAGGTACGCCGTACGCCGAAAATAGACGGCGAAGGTAGGGGCGATTGATCTCAATCGCCCGGCGGTAAACGTGCCGCGCGATCGAGCAGCACTGCTCTCCCTCCCGGGCGGTTCGGTGAACCGCCCCTACCTTAAACGAGCAGCCTTCGCCAGTAGGGCAACCGATGCGGTTACCCTACAACGGCGCGGCTACGTCCGGCTAATTCTTCGCGGCGTCGCGCAGCTGCTTGATCTTGTCGTGCGCGCTCTTCACATCGGTGTATTGACGCGAGATGATGTCGCGAATCGGTGAGGAGAGCTCTTCCTTCTCCATCGCCTTTTTATATTCGCTCACAGCCGAATCTTCGCCGCGCTCGCACTCGACGAGAATCGCGTGATCATCCTGGGCCGTGACCGCTGACTTGATGTTGATCCAAGCGCGATGAGCGGCGCCAGCGACGCTGCTCGAATCTTCCGGCTTCGCGTCACCGAGATTGATGACTTCGTTCTGTAACTCACCGGCGAAACGCGAACGCTGCAGCGAATACTCACTGAAGAGAGACTTCAGCTGCGAATCTTTCACGCCCTCGGAAGCTTCTTTGAATCCCTCCTGCCCATCTTTCAATGTTTCAATGAGGTCGTTAACCACCGAAATAATTTCCTTGTTCTGTGCCATACCCTTGATTCGAAACGCGGATGCATTTCGCGTCCCCTCATGACTCCACCTTATTTGCGCGACCGGTTCTCTGCCCATAGCTTTAGTGATGAACAAACAAGGTAAAGACCTGACGAAAGAGGCGCCCCGCAGCCCGAAAACTAAAGTCGGTGGCTACGTGATTTTGGGGCGCACGATCGATAAATGCCGGGCCCTCCTCTGGGCGAATATCGGAGATTACCATTTCGATTGTCCGCTCGATAACATGCTTTTCGGCTGGAAAGGCATTAAGGGCGACGATTTCAAAGCCGTTGTTGAAGGCGGCGCCAGCGACGAGGAAATCGCCAAGTGGGTGGACGACAACGGGACCCTTAAATCCGAAGACGAGAAGCGCCAGTGGGGCGAGCAAATGCTGGCCGCTAATCCGTATGAGAATCCCGAAAAACGCGATTGGTACATCGACGCGATCGCTTCAACCGGCCTCGATCCAAAGACGACGCCGCTCTTCGATTGGCTCGAAGCCGACGACAAAATGAGTTACGCCAAGGCCGCGTAACTTTTTCGCAAAGACAAGTTTAGAGCGGCCTCACTGGTAACGGTGAGGCCGTTTTGCTTTCGATTTACGTTTAAGAGGCGTGGCCATCTCCCTCAAACCGCAGGACCTCAAGCGCTACGCGCAAATCGCCGGACTTCTCGCCAAGTATGGGCGTTCGGATTTAGTAAAAAGCGCCGGCTTGGAGGAGACCCTGGCAGCTGAGGAACGCGTCACGCCAAAGGAAGCGGCGAAGGCGGACGAACTGGCGGAGGATCTAGAGAAGCTCGGTCCGACGTTCGTTAAACTCGGCCAACTTCTTTCCACGCGCGTGGCGATGATGCCGAAAGCCTATTTGCAGGCGCTGGAGCGGCTGCAGGACAAGGTTGAACCTTTCGCCGTCGACGAAGTCGAGAAAATCATCACCGCCGAGCTCGGGGTGCGGATTTCAAATGCGTTCTCTCAGTTCGAAGAAGCGCCCACCGCGTCGGCCTCATTAGGCCAGGTGCATCTCGCGCGGATGCGCGATGGGCGACGCGTCGCTGCTCAACCTTGACCAGGTGGGAAGGGCGTTGGAGCCGCACTTCGATCCCAATGCGTCGATCCGGAAAAACGCGGCCGAGATTTTACAGCAGCGTCTTACGAAAAGTTTGTCGCCCGGGAATCTATTTAGCGGCGCGCTGGAGATGAAGGACTTGCTGCAGCGTCTGCCAGCCCGGCTTAACAAATTCGTGGACGCGCTTTCGAAGGGCGAATTCAAGATCAACGTGGACGCGATTGACGAGAAGACGTTAATCCTTGGATTTCAGAAAGTCGCGAATCGGATCACCGTCGGACTGATTATTGCCGCGCTCATAATCGGCGCCGCGATGCTGATGCGGTGGAAACGACTTTCCGAATCTGGGGTTATCCCGGTCTCGCTATCTTACTCTTCCTCGGCGCCGCGGCCGGCGGCGTGACGCTACTGATCAACATCTTTTTCTACGACAAGTCGAATCGCGACTAAGACCGAAGGGCTCTCGGTGCAACGCGCGCGCTGGCCTGCTCAGTCATCCTGAGCGGAGCGAAGGATCTCTCGGCTGGTCTGCAAATCACCCGTTCGCGTGAGGTGCGACCGAACGTGAGGTCCTTCGCCCTCTGCGCGGCTCAGGATAACAGATCGCGCGCACGGCCCTAAAAACTTCTGCATTGACCATCTCGGCTCGCTCAGACCTGCTCAGTTCCTATGAAGCGCTTTTCCAAATGGCTCGGAGCCGTCGTCGGCATCCTCGTTCTCATTGCCGCGATCTTCCTCGTTAACCTCATCTGGTTTCGGCCCTGGTTCTTGAACGCCTTTTACGAAAAGATCTTCGTCGAGGTCCTGTTCGAAGAACCGGAACTGCTCACGAGTATCGGGCTGGTCGAGCAATTCGGCATCACCGGCCACAACGCGAAGCTGAGCGACGAATCGCCCGCGCAGCAGCAGAAACAGATGGAGCGGCTGAAGAAAAATCTGGCGCAGCTTCACCAGTATCCGCTCGAGAAACAAAACCCGTCGCAGCGGCTCTCGACCGCGGTGCTCGATTGGTTTCTCTCCGTCCAGGCCGAAGGCGAAAAATTCCAATGGCACAACTATCCGGTGAACCAGCTCTTCGGCGTGCAAAATCAATTCCCATCCTTCATGGCGAACACGCATCGGCTGCTCGCGCCGCGTGATTGCGAGTATTACCTGAAGCGGCTGGAGGCGCTGCCGACGAAGTTCGATCAGGTCCTCGCGGGCTTGAAAGTGCGCGAGGAAAAGGGAATCACGCCGCCGCGGTTCGTGGTCGAGAAGGTGTTGAAGGAGATGAACGACTTCGTGGCCAAGCCCGCGCCCGAAAACATCCTCGCCCTCTCCTTTCACACGCGAGCGGCCAAGATCGCGAAGCTGGACGACCAGCAGCGCGCCGATTTCCAGCGGCGGGTCGAGGCGGACATCACCGCCAAGGTCTATCCGGCTTATGCAAAGCTGATCGATTACTTTACTGCGCTCTTGCCGAAGACGACGACGGATGACGGCGTTTGGAAGTTGCCGGATGGGGAAGCGTATTACGCGCACATGCTGCGGCAGAACACGACCACGAGATTGAATCCGACAGAGATTCACTCGTTAGGCTTGGCTGAAGTGGCGCGAATCGAGGGCGAGATGCGAACGATTCTGGACGCGAACGGATTTGCCGATCAGCCGATCGGCGTCGCCATGAAAGCACTGGGCGCGGATCCGCGTTTTCTTTTTTCGAATGACGACAACGGCCGCACGGCGGCGCTGGCTGAATATACTCGCTTGATCGATCAAGCGCTGGAGCGATCGCGAGATCATTTCGCGACCATTCCGAAAGCGAAGGTCGAAGTGCGACGGGTACCGGAGTTCAAAGAAAAGACCGCGCCCGGCGCCTACTACGAAGCGCCCGCGCTCGACGGAACGCGGCCCGGAATTTTTTACGCGAACCTGCGCGACGTAACGGAGAACCCGCGCTGGAGCATGCCGACCCTGGCCTATCACGAAGGCGTGCCGGGCCATCATTTTCAGCTCGCGACCGCGCAGGAGTTGAAAGGGCTGCCGCAATTTCGAAAGCTGATCCCGTTCACCTCCTACGCGGAGGGTTGGGCGCTCTACACGGAATGGCTGGCGAAGGAATCGGGCTGGTATGAAGGCGATCCGTTTGGCGATCTCGGCCGCTTGCAGGCGGAGCTGTTCCGCGCCGTCCGGCTCGTGGTGGATACCGGCATTCATGCGCAACGCTGGTCGCGCGAACAAGCCATCGCCTACATGCTGGAGAAGACGGGCATGGGCGAGAAAGATGTCACCTCGGAGATCGAGCGCTACATAGTCTCACCGGGACAGGCGTGCGCTTACAAAGTCGGGATGTTGAAAATTCAGGAGCTACGCCTCCGCACGAAAGAGCAGCTCGGCGCGAACTGGGACGAGCGCGAGTTCCACGATGTCGTGCTGAAGAACGGCGCATTGCCGCTCGAGATTCTGGAGCAGCAGGTGAACCAATACATTCAGCGCAAAAAAACGTAGGGCGATCCCACCCTGTCATCCCGAGCCGCGAAGACGGCGAGGGACCTCGCCTACGGTCGCGGGCGGATGAATATCGGAGCGTGCGGCCGCAGCGACAGTCAATGTTTTTAGACGCCCAAAGTGCCGATGCGAGGTCCTTCGGCGTCTGCGCGCCTCAGGATGACAAGTGTGAGTGAACTGCTCCGTGCGGAGCGCGGTCATTGGGCTGACGCGAGTGGGGCGGCGCGCGGGAATGAAGCAGGCGAGCAAGGCCGCACATGCCAGCAGTACTGACGAAACAAGGAGCGCGATCGGATCCGCCGGGCTGAATTGATAAAGCATCTGCGCCAGAAACCGGCCCGCGCGGACGTGCAGGTAAACCGCGCCGTTGTAAGCTTAAGCGAGCGGCACGAAGAGGCGCTTCGGCACGTAGCTCCCCAGCAGGCTTCGGTTTTCATCTATCGTTAGGCGAAAATCCATCAGCAGGCGCGAGTCCTTCGCCATTTGCGCGACTCAGGATGACAGATTAGCTCCCGCCGTAGCTACGATGACTCATTGGCTGCCGTGTCGCTAAGGTTTGATGATCGGCGGGACAATGTCTTCAGTGTCGCCTTCGTCAATCCCGTGCTGCAAGCGGCTGTGATTCACGCCATAGAAGAAATAAATCAGGAGCCCGATCGCGAGCCAGATAAAGAATCGCGCCCACGTTTCAAGCGGCAGACTGATCATTAATGCGACGCAGAACAAAACGCCCAAAAGCGGAAACAGCGGCACCAGCGGGACGCGGAAAGGTCTTGGACGCGATGGATCCTTGCGCCGGAGGACGATGACGCCCAGGCAAACGAGCACGAACGCGAACAGCGTCCCGATATTCGTCAGATCAGCCAGCGAACCAATATCGGTTAACATCGCGACACCGCCGACGACCAGGCCGGTCCAAATGGTGGTGATGTGCGGGGTGCGAAAGCGAGGGTGAATGCGCGCGAAATATGCCGGTAGCAATCCGTCGCGCGCCATCGCCATGAAAATGCGCGGCTGTCCGAGCTGGAACACGAGCAACACGGAGGTAAGGCCAGCCAGTGCGCCGGCGCTGATCAGGGCCTGCGCCCAGGGTTTACCGGCGAACGCCGTAGCCACCGCGGAGGAATCACCAAGGTAAACGGTGTATTTTTTGACCCCGGTAAGCACTGCCGCCATCAAAACATAAAGCAGGGTGCAGATAATCAGACTCGCGATCATCCCGATCGGTAAATCGCGTTGCGGATTCCGTGTTTCCTCCGCCGTCGTGGAAACGGCGTCGAATCCAATGAAGGCGAAAAAGACGATGGCCGCGCCGCTCATGACGCCGCCGAATCCACTTGGCATGAAGGGATGCCAGTTCGTCGGGTGCACCATGAACGCGCCAAACGAGATAAAAAAAACGACGACCGCGATTTTGACCACGACGATCATGGAGTTCGCTTTGGCGCTCTCGCGAATTCCGTAAATCAGGAGAATCGTGACCGCGGCGACCACGAAAAACGCCGGCAGATTCAGCGCGATGGGGTGTCCGGCAATCGTCGGTAAGACGGTGGAGGAGTAATTTTGGAGCGCGTCACCGCCCTTCTCGATAATCCCCCTGGCGGTGGTGTGATCGTTCACCAGCCAAAGCGGAAACTTTAGGTGAAACAAACTCCCGCAAAGCTGCACAAAATAGCCGGACCACCCGACCGCCACCGCCATGTTTCCGACTGCGTATTCCAGGATCAAGTCCCAGCCGATGATCCACGCGATGATCTCACCGAGGGTGGCGTAGGAGTAAGTGTAGGCCGAGCCGGAGACCGGAATCATCGCCGCGAGTTCCGCGTAGCAAAGGGCCGCGAAGCCGCACGCCACTGCGGCGACGATAAATGAAATCATCACCGCCGGTCCGGCACCGGGACGTCCCATCACCAAATCGGCGTGCGTGACATAAGCCTGGATGAAATTCGAGATCGGCGTCTTCCACATCGAAGCCGTCGCCTGCGCCTGTTCGCCGGCGGCCGCGGTTCCGGCGAGCGCGAAGATTCCCGCGCCGATGATGGCGCCGATGCCAAGGCAGGTGAGATCAAACGCCGTCAGCGACCGCTTCATCAAGCGCTCCGGCGCTTCCGATTCGCGGATTAATAATTCCGGGCTCTTTTTTCGAAATAGCGAGGCCATGCGACAGAAGAGCAAATTCGCGGCGTGCGGACGAGGAAATTTCGCGATCAGTTGAATAAGTCCTTTGCGTAACAAGCTTCGCTGGCGCGCGATTAGCTCTCCCCTACGGCATGTCGCTATCCGACGTGAGTTTCACCAACCTGATCGGCGGTATGATTTTCGGCGCGATCGGATTCGTCGCCTTCTACCACGGCAAACGCATGCACCAATGGGGCTCAATGTTCTCTGGCATCGCGCTTATGGCGTTCCCGTACTTCATCGGAGATACCATCGCACTCTATGCGTTTGGCGCGGCCGGGACAGCGGCGCTTTTCTTCTGGCGGGCGTAATCGCGAAGGCGATAGACGCGGCGGCACAGATTTTCTAAAGTGCGCCCGTGGATCACGAGGCGGAAAAATTAATTCTGGGCGACGCTATGGTCGCAGCCGCCTCGGCTCCCCGTGGCAAAGGATTCTTTTCGCGGAGACGAAAGGCTCAGCCTCCGCCGTTACCCTATTGTGAAAATTGCCACGCGCCGATGACGGGCGCGTATTGCGCCCAATGCGGACAGCACGCCATTGATTACCGCCGTTCGTTCGGTCGCGTCGTCCTCGATATCCTCGATTCTTTTCTGAATTGGGACTCGCGCTTCTTTTTCACGCTGGGACTTCTGATGACGCGGCCCTGGCGCCTGACAACTGCATTTTTGCGAGGCCAACGCGTCCGTTATGTTCATCCGCTCCGCCTCTATTTGCTTATCAGCATTGCCTTCTTCTTCGGCGCGCAGCAGCTCGCGAAGCACGCGAATATCAACTCGCACGATGGCAACATTAACCTGGGGCCGCAGAAACAAAAAACACTGGAGGAAGATCTGGCAAAGCTTCCGCCGCAAGCCCAGGCGGAGATTCGCGATACTGTGGCCAAAGCGCCGAAAGACAAACCATTCGTGCTAATAGGCGACAACAATGATCCGAAAACGCAGAATCCATTCGAGAAATGGTTATTCGCGCGGATTAAGGAAAAAATCGGTGAAAACGGAGTGAACGTGAAAGTCTTTGTTCTCACCGTCATCAGTAATCTGCCGGCGATGATGCTCTGCTGCATTCCACTTTTCGCGTTCGTGCTAAAGCTTCTCTATATCCGCAAAGGTGTTTTCTATATCGATCACCTCATCTACGCGCTCCACATCCATGCCTTCGCCTACCTGGCGATTCTCATGATCGGCTTCGGATCGGCGGGTGCTACTCGCTTGGTCCCGGGAGTCAGCGGTCTGATCACCGCCGCGCTCATCCTCGCCAGCGTAACTCTTCTGTTGTTCTCCGTCCGTCGCGTTTATCGGCAGAGCTGGTTCATGAGCTTTTTCAAGTTTGCGCTCGGCGGCGTCATTTATCTCTTGGTGCTTTGCCTCGCGATTGGGGCAACGTTTTTCGTCACGCTGGCTCTACCCGATTAAAAGCGCGCCGATGCTCGCTAGAAGGCGGAGAATAGATCGCGCGCCTTCGCGAGCGCTTCCGGCAGCTTCGTCGCATCTCTACCGGAACCACGTGCGGCATCCGGTCGGCCCCCACCCTTCCCGCCGACGATTGGCGCCAGCTGCTGCATGATCTCTTGGGCACTAATTTTCGAGGCATAATCCTTGCGAATCGAAACCACCAGATCGACTCGCCCATCAGTTATTCCTGCCAGGACCGAACCGATCTCTAACTTGGATTTCAATAAGTCCGCAACTGCCTGCAACAAAGTTCCGTCCGCCTTCGCAATTTCAGTAACTACGAATTTCGTTTCCGTGATTTCACTCGCGATTTTCGCGGCACGGCTGCGCAGTTCGCCCTCCGTCGCCTTCGCGTTTTGCTTCTCCCACTCGTGCACTTCCGCTTCGAGCTGGTGCAGACGAGAAGCGCGCATCTCGATGGCATTGACTGCCGTCGCCGCGCTTGCCGTTTCGCCAAAATCAGGAAGCGGAGCCAAGTCGGATTTCTTCCGCGCAAACGTCGCCCACTTCTCCTGCTGCCGCGCCGCTTCCTCCTTCGCCCACCGTAAAACTTCGTCGCCGGCAACTGCTTCGATGCGACGAACCCCGGCTGCGATCGCCGACTCGCTTATAATCTTGAACCATCCGATCTCGCTCGTCGCGCGAACATGGGTTCCGCCGCAAAGCTCCATCGCGTAACCGTCGCACGCGTTTGGTTCACCGCCGATCTGCACGACGCGGACGAGCTCACCGTATTTGTCGCCGAAAAATTGCTGGATATCGGCACGCTTCTTCGCTTCCGCGTACGGAATTTCTGCCCACGAAACGTTTGCATTCTCCGCGATGCGATCGTTCACGAGCTTCTCGACATCGCGCACCTGCTGTTTCGTCAAGGCGGCACTCGAAAAATCGAACGTAAGTTTTTCGGGCCCGACGTAGCTTCCCTTTTGGGCCGCATCGCGAGCAACGATCTCGTGCAACGCCCAGTGCAGCAGATGCGTTACCGTATGATGTCGCTCGATGGCGCGCCGCCGTCTCGCATCGTAACGGACATTGAAATGTTCGCCCACCGTCGGCAGATCGCCTTCGTCGATAAAATGCAGCCACGTCTCGCCCGACTTCTGCGTGTTCGTGATGCTCCAGCTCTTCCGCTCTCCTATTAACTCGCCAGCATCACCGACCTGACCGCCCATCTCAGCGTAACAAACCGTATTATTCAAAATGACGACGGAACCATTTTTCGAAGGCACAACTTCCTGCACATCAGCGCCAGTATGATCGTGATCATAACCAAGAAAATGAGTCGGCTCCTGCGCGCTGAGTTCCGCTACTTCGACGATGGTTTTCTTCTGCGATTTGCGAGCACGCGAACGTTGTTGCTCCATCAGCCGCTCGAATCCGTCGGTATCAACGGAGAGGCCACGCTCTCGCGCCATCAGCTGCGTCAGATCGAGAGGAAAACCCTGTTCGTCATATAAACGAAAGGCAAACTCGCCGGGTATGGATTTCGAATGACGAGCGAGTTCGCCTTCGAAAAGTGCGATTCCTTTATCCAGCGTCTTATTAAATGCTTCCTCCTCGCGGCGAATGGTGTCCCGAAGAAGCGCCCGCTTTTCTCTTAGCTCAGGAAAGACATCGCCCATCGTGGTCGCGAGGATATCCACCAATTTGTAGAAAAAGGGTTCGTGAAACCCGAGCGTGCGGCCATAGCGCACGGCGCGGCGCAGGATCCTTCGCAGCACGTAGCCGCGGCCTTCGTTGCTCGGCTGAATACCGTCGGCGATGGCGAAGCTTAAGGTGCGGATGTGATCGGCGATGACGCGAAAAGCGACGTCGATCTTCTCCTGCTCGTTGTCGCCCGTGCTGCCGCTTGGCGGGAGAGTCGAGCTGTAGGGTTTTCTGCTGAGCTTTTCGATTTCTTCGAAAATTGGCCGGAAAGTATCCGTCTCGTAATTCGAAATCGGCCTCGAGAAATCGGTAAGACTTTTTGTTCCCTGGATGATCGCGCTGACGCGCTCGAATCCCATCCCGGTATCGACGTGACGCTGCGGCAACGACGAGAAATTTCCGTCAGCGTTCGCGTTGAACTGAATGAAGACAAGGTTCCAAATCTCGATGCAGCGCGGATCGCCGGCATTGACGAGTGCGCCGCGCGTATCGCCTTTCGGCGTAAGGTCGACATGCAGTTCCGAGCATGGCCCGCACGGGCCGGTATCGCCCATCATCCAGAAATTATCTTTCTTATTTCCGTTTACGATATGGACGGACGGGTCGAGGCCAGCATCGGTAAACAACCGCGCCCAATAATCATGAGCCTCCTGGTCGAACTGCGCAGGCTCTCCTTCTCCGGGTTTATAGACGGTCGCGTAGAGTCGTTCCGCCGGGAATTTCCACCGTCCGATCACAAGTTCCCACGCCCACTCGATCGCTTCGCGCTTGAAATAATCGCCGAAGCTCCAGTTCCCCAGCATCTCGAAAAAGGTGTGGTGATACGTGTCGAGCCCAACGTCATCGAGATCGTTATGCTTGCCGCCGGCGCGAATGCATTTCTGCGTGTCAGCGACGCGGGCGGGCGTCCAAGCCGACTTTTGCTGCCCGAGAAAAATCGGCACGAACTGATTCATGCCCGCATTCGTAAAAAGCAGGTTCGGCGCGTCCGGCAGCAGAGACGCCGATGGCACAATGGTGTGATGTTTTTCTTGAAAAAAATCTAGAAAGCTTTGGCGAATTTCGGCGGAATTCATCGGCGTGCGAAGATGTTAGCGCGTTCGCGGGAGTTTTCACGGCCAGCGTTTTCCAACCGCCAGCCAGGCGACGCCAGCGAGCCGATGGCGGAAGCGTCAGCCGACTTCGTAGTGAAGATCGCGCAACGTCGAGCCGGCGACTCGTTCAAAACGCTCGCGATCGGCTGCCGGCAGCTCCCGACGCCAGCGCCCGATCCGCTCGGTTTGCGGCGGCTTGACGGCCAGCGCATGGATGGCCTTACGGTCTTCGCCGCGCACGCCACCAGTGCCTCCGCGGTCGGTCAGATCGCGATAGATTTCGCTCAAACGCTTTTCCGCCGTTTGATGATAGGCAAGCATGACCGGATCCCACTTTAAATCGATGAAACCACAGATTTTTCTTAACGTGGTCTCGGGATCGGAGACCAGGTCTTCGTAGCGAACCTCGATGTAATACGGCAGATGCGGCGCTTGTTTTCGCGCGTCGTCGATGATGGAGCGCCAATGCTCGGCCGCTTCTTCAATCGAGTTTGGCCCGAACCAAAGATCTTTTGCCGATAGCGCCACATCCCGGCCGTCACGAATGAGGTGAATGAAGCGTGCTTCCGGCAGGACGCCGTGCACCAGTCTCATTCTCTGAATATAGGCGGGGGTTTTATCGCCCCATTTTACCTTGCCGAAACGTTCAGCATACAGGGAGTAGAACGCGCGTAAGGCATCGCCCACATTGAAAGGCGAAATTGCCGCAACACGCTTGCTAAGTTCTCCGGGCTCAACCTGGAAATCGCCCCATCTCCGGTGCGTGACCAGCGTTTCGATAAACACTGCGCGAGGATCCGACTGGCCCTCGCACACTTTCACTACGCCGTGAATGAAGTGCGTTTCGGGCGGAATCGCCAGCTCCGGGTGCGCGTCTAACATCAACCGTAGCAGGGTGGTTCCGGAACGACCGGCGCCGACAATAAATGGCGCGGGTGTTAAATGCCGGTCGCCCGCGCTTCGGCCCGGCGCCTGAATCCACGATTGGATTCGGCGCAGTAAGGAATTATGCGGCACAACTGCCTGCTGCGGGGTTCGACGATTATTACTTCTCTTCGTCGAGCTTGGCTAGAACCGCGGCCTCGATTTCCTCGTAAAGCTTGGGATCGTTCTTCAAGACTTCCTTCGCGGCGTCGCGACCCTGCGCGAGCTGCGCCCCTTTGTAGCTCAACCAGGAACCGCGCTTTTCCACGATCTGCTTCTCGAGGGCGAGATCGAGCAACGCACCCGTCGACGAAATGCCTTCGTTGTACATGATGTCGAACTCCGCTTCTCGGAAGGGCGGCGCAACTTTGTTCTTCACCACTTTCACTCGCGTGCGGTTACCGGTGACCACGCCGTCGGTCTGCTTGATCGCTCCGATTCGGCGGATATCGACGCGAACGCTCGAGTAGAATTTTAGGGCTTTCCCACCGGGCGTCGTCTCCGGATTGCCGAACATCACCCCGATCTTCTCGCGGATTTGGTTCGTGAAAATGCAGCAGGTTCGCGCCTTTGAAATTAAAGACGTGAGTTTGCGAAGGGCGGCGCTCATCAATCGCGCCTGCGCACCGACCGTCGTGTCACCGATCTCGCCTTCCAGTTCCTGCTTCGTTACGAGAGCGGCCACGGAATCGAGTACGATCACATCGAGCGCATTGGACCGGACGAGCGTCTCCACGATGCGAAGCGCCTCCTCGCCGGAGCTCGGCTGTGAGACGAGCAGGTCATCCAGGTTAACGCCCAGGCGACGTGCGTACTGCGGATCCAGTGCATGTTCCACATCCACGAACGCTGCCAGACCGCCACGCTTCTGCGCCTGCGCGATAACGGTCAGCGTCAGGGTTGTTTTGCCCGAAGATTCCGGCCCGAAAATTTCCACGACACGGCCGCGCGGGAAACCACCAACTCCAAGAGCACGATCGATCAGGATATTCCCCGTGGGAATGACATCGATGTCGACAATTTTGTCATCGCCGAGTCGCATGATCGCACCGTCGCCATAATCCTTGGCGATCTGCTGCAGGGCGAGATCGAGGTTTTTGTTGCGCGCCGTGATCATCTTGTCTTCGGCGGGTTTTTCTTCTGTTTTCGTGGCCATAAAAAGTGAGTTCTCTAGGTACGACTGCACCTTACATTCGCCAAGCATAAAAACGAAAAGGCCGCGCACCTTTCGGCCGCGGCCTCTAATTCTGCCAGATGGGTCGGTTAATCGACCGTGATTTTTCGCGGTTTCACTGCCTCTGCGGTAGGCAGCGTGAGAGCCACGATCCCATGCTCGATCTTCGCGCTGATTTTCCCGGTTTTGATCGACGGGTCGAGCTCGAAGCTTCGGCGAAAATTCTGCCGGCGCGACTCCTGGTGGAGGAGATTCCCATCAATCACTGGCAACGAGCGACGACCAGTGATGGTCAGCTCGTTTCGCTCAACGGAAATTTCCAGCCCCACTTTGTTCACGCCCGGCATCTCCACGTGCAACGCATAACCGTCGCCCGTCTCTACCACGCTGGCGGAAGATGCCTGAGTGTATCATTATGGCACAACTCATAGAAGCGACGAAGGACGAGAATTGCGCCGATTTGGCGCGAATTTGGCGACATTGCCTTTGAGCGCTTACACCGGTAGTTTGCGCTTTGTGGCCCAAGTTTCCGACAACCGACTAATGGCCTGTGCGCTGAAAGAAGCGGAAAAATCGCTCGGCCTAACAAGTCCGAACCCGGCAGTTGGAGCGGTGCTCGTGCGAGAGGGGAAAATATTGGCAAAAGGCAATCATCGCCGTGCCGGACAACCGCATGCGGAGATTGAGTGCCTCGCCGGGGCCCCGAGAAAAATCGGCGCGTCGACGACGCTCTATGTGACTCTTGAGCCCTGCTCCACTCGCGGCCGGACCCCTCCGTGCACGGACGCGATCATCGCAAGCGGCGTCCGAACGGTGGTGATTGGCGCCATCGATCCAAATCCGCTCCACGCCGGACGGGGCGTGCAGTTGCTTCGCGCAGCGGGAATTGCGGTTCGCAGCGGCGTTCTTGCCGATGAATGCACCAAATTGAATGAAGCATTCAACAAGTGGATCGCGACGCGACGCCCGTTCGTCATCGCGAAATGCGGGATGAGCCTGGACGGCAGATTAACGCGCCCGCCTGGCGAATCCCAGTGGCTCACCTCGTCGGTCGCGCGATCCCATGCGCGCAACGCTCGCGCGCAGGTCGACGCCATTCTCGTGGGTGCGGGGACGATTCGGCAGGACAATCCCAAGCTGACGATCCCTCCGGCGCGGCGGCAGAAGCAGCATCCGTTACGCGTAGTATTAACTCGTACCGGTAAGCTCCCCCCGAACGCGCGTATATTGACCGATGCGCATCGAGATCGCACCAGGGTGCTTCGTGATTTATCTCTACGCGATGCGCTTGCCCAACTTGGAGAACAAGACGTGACCAGCGTCCTGATCGAAGGGGGTGGCGAGATCTTGAGCGAAGCGCTGGACGAAAAATTGATCGATAAGGTGGCGATCTATCTAGCGCCGATGTTCTCCGGCGGACCGACGCTGGCATTTGGCGGACTTGGCGCCGGAGAAACGGCGGCCGGGGTTCGTTTGGAGAAATTACAATACGAACGAATCGGTGCCGATATATTCGTCAGTGGATACCCGAAGTATCCGGAAGCCTGACCGGAGTTCCGCTTAAAGCGTTACCGCGTCGTCGTCGTCCCACAAACTGTCATCGGCGGGTGCAGAATCATCCAGGTCCGCCAGCAGATCGTTGTCTTGCAGATCCATTGTGACGACGACGTCCGGATTGCCGTCGTGGACGCGGGAACCGTGCGGAATCAGCGTGAAAGTAGCGACCGTCAGCACGAGGGCGGCAATTGCTCCAAATGCGGCAGTGCGGGGAAGCGGCCAGCCCCAACGGCCCCTCCCGGAAGTGGAAGTCGCGCGAATTTCCCTGATCACATTCCGCGCGAAGAAAGGCGATACCTCTGGCGTTCTCCCCTGCCCGAGCAAATCCCATAAGTGCTGATCGTCGTCCCGATTCATTGATGCCTATTGAACAACAACAACCGCACAAAGTTGCGTCTGGCGATTAGTTGTCGGCAGCTTCAAGGAACCCGGATAACTGCCTGATGCGAGTGGGATGACGCATTTTTCTGAGTGCCTTGGCTTCGATCTGGCGGATCCGCTCGCGCGTGACGCGGAATTGTTTTCCCACCTCTTCGAGCGTGCGGCTATATCCATCGACGAGCCCAAAGCGCTGTTCCAAAACCTGCCGTTCTCTTTCCGTCAGCGTGTCGAGCACGTCCTTGATCTTCTCTTTTAACAAGGCGATTGCGGTCATATCGCTCGGGTTATCGGCGCTTTTGTCTTCGATGAAATCACCGAAATTCGTCTCTTCACTCTCACCTACCGGCGCCTGCAGTGAGATCGGCTGCTGCGCCATCTTCAGCACGGCACGCACACGGTCAACCGGCAGCAAAATTTCCTCCGCTACTTCTTCCGGGGTGGGTTCGCGCCCGTATTCCTGCACGAGCTGCTTTTGCACGCGCATGAGTTTATTGATCGTCTCGATCATGTGCACTGGGATACGAATCGTCCGCGCCTGATCGGCGATTGAACGCGTGATCGCCTGGCGAATCCACCAGGTTGCGTAAGTCGAAAATTTGTAACCGCGCCGGTACTCGAACTTCTCCACCGCCTTCATCAGGCCCATGTTGCCTTCCTGAATTAGATCCAGGAACGACAGCCCGCGGTTAGTGTACTTTTTCGCGATGGAAATGACGAGGCGCAGATTCGCCTCCACCATTTCAGTCTTCGCACGCAACGCCTTGCGCAGCCAGTTTTTCAGCTCCTGATATTGCTCGGAATATTCTTCCGGCGAAAGCCAGGTGCTTTTTTCAAACTCGCGGATTTTGATCTCGGATTTAGCACCTTTTCCCTTGGCACCTTTCGAGGGAGCAATGTCCGCTCGCCCAAGGAGGAGAAAATGTTCATCAGCGAGATGCACGAACTCTTCCGTCACCTTCTGTTTGAAATAGAATTTCGGGTAAAGCTTTTGCAGAGAGGCGATCGCGCGGTTGAAAGATTTCCACTTTACCCCACTCCGATTCGCGACGCCGTGCAGCTGCGCGTATTGCTGCGAGAGCGTGTTATTGAGCCTGGCCACCTGCGAGCAGAGCCGCGGCAGCAGCTTCATGTAGCGCTCGCGGCTCTCGATTTTCTTATCGAGGATCACGCGGTCAAAGCGTTCACCTCCTTCAGCCAGCTTTTCAGCGAGATCGAGGTGCGCTTTCGCGATAAACCCGAAGCGATTGATGTGGGTCTGCACCATCAACTCCGCTTCTTCGATGCGCTTGGAAATCTCGACTTCCTGTTCCCGCGTCAGCAGCGGCACCTGCCCCATCTGGCGGAGATACATCCGCACGGGGTCATCGAGAATATCTAACTTGGACTCCGGTTTTTCCTCTTCCTCTTCGTCCGCCTCTTTCTTGCCGTCTTTATAACTATCGACATCGGACGCCTCGATCACATCGATCTCGAGACGGCGAAGTCGCGTCAGAATTGCATCGAGTTCGTCAGCATCGTTGACCCCTTCGGGCAACGCTTCATTAAGATCGTCAAAAGTGAGATAGCCCTGCTCCTTGGCCAGCTTGATCAGCTCGCGCAGTCGCGCCTGCAATTCGTCCACTTTTGCGACGGGCTCAGCCACAACAGGTGCGGGGGCGACTCGGCGCGAAGAGTTCTTCGCTGCCTTTTTAGCTTTCGCGACAATTTTCGCCGGCGCTTTTTTCGCAGAATGCGGACGCTTTTGCGTCCGCTTCTTCACTGAAGCTGGACGTTTCGTAGGCGCGGTTTTTCTTCGCACGGTTGCGTTACGTTTCGAAGGCCTGGCCAAAGGAATTTTAGCTACTTATCGATCCGCCGCGATCAGCCATCCAGCGCACGGGCAGGCGAGAACTCGGGAAGTTCGCGGAGCTGTACTTGGAGGTCAAGAATTTGTTTCTGCAACGCCACGGTTTCGCCGGTTGTGATCCCCGGCAATCGTATCCGTGCCTCAGCACTCCTCAATTCCCGGCGCAGCGTCGCTCGCCGCAAACCAATCCACCATCCCTCCACAACGTGCCGGGCATTTCCCGGCACCCGCTGGATCAGCCACGATGCGACAGACGCTTCCTCTCTCGACGTCAGCCCCGCCATGAATGCGGTGACGGATGCTGGATCGTCGGGCGTGAAGTCGGCCGCCAGAATTTTGCAGAGTAACTCCGAGCCCGGCACTTCCGACAAGATCGTCTGCCAATCCTGCGCCAGCAAAAAACTGCGTGCGTCTGCGTCGCGCAGCGCCAGGAGACAAAGCAGGGCTACGTCATGCGAAGCAGTTTCGACGGGCGCACCAGCGGCAGCCGGATCGCGGGACCCGCCCTGCGCCCGATCGCCCGTCGTCGTTAACAATTGCTCGAACTCGGCCACCGGCACGCCGATGCGCGCTGCAACTTTGCTCACCACCTGACTTCGGATCAGCCGATCGCGAATGTGCGACACGCTGGCTGCGAGATCGCGCGCTAATTGGATCTTCGCCCCGAGCGATCGCTGATCCGTCGCCGCCATCCCGCGCTCGAGGCGGTGATCGAAAAAATCACGCGCCTCCGCAATTCGCTGGAGGAAGGGCTCCTTCCCCTCCCGCCGAACCAGGGAATCGGGATCTTCGCCCACCGGCATCACGGCCACGCGCACGATCAGATCATTCTGCAACAACGCATCCAGCGAGCGCTCCGTCGCTTTATCGCCGGCGGCGTCGGCGTCAAAACAGAGGACCACTTCACTGACGAATCGCTTAAGCACTCGAGCCTGTGCCTCGGTAAACGCCGTGCCCTGCGGAGCGACGACGTTCGTGACGCCTGCCTCGAAAAGCGAAATGAGATCTAGCTGGCCTTCGCAGACGATCGCGCAGTTTGCATCGATCAAGGCGCGTTTCGTTTTATCGAGTCCAAAAAGAATTGCCCCTTTCCGGAACAACGGCGTCTCAGGCGAGTTAATATATTTCGCGCCGGTCGCTTCATTGGAAAGCGCGCGCCCGCTGAAGGCAATGACTTCGCCGACGTCGTTCCTAATGGGGAACATGATCCGATCCCTGAATCGGTCGTAGATGTCGCCGTCCGGCCGCTCTTCGTCACGCAATTTTACCAGCCCGCTCAAAACCAGCTCCGGCCGACAATAACCCTCGACACCAGCCCAGTTGATAAAGGCATCCCAACTCTCGGGCGCGTAACCAAGTTGCCATGACTGCGCAATCCGGGAGTCGATGCCGCGATTTTTTAAATAGTCCCGCGCACCGGAAGCGAACGGTTTCTTCGTCAGGTTGCGATGAAACCATTCCGCCGCTTCCGCATGCAGCTTCAATAATGTCTGTCGCGCCTCGTGCTGGCGATCGTCGGAAGCTTTAAAGGTGCGTTCCTCGATGATCACGATGCCAACGCGCGTCGCCAGTTTTCGCACGGCGGCAGGGAAATCGAGGTGCTCGTAGTCCATCACGAACCGAAAAACCGAGCCGCCCGCACCGCATCCGAAGCAATGAAAGCTTTGTCTTTGCGCACTAACGTTAAAAGAAGGCGTCTTCTCCTGGTGAAAAGGACAGAGCGCTTTGAAACTCGTCCCGGCGCGTTTCAAGGGAAAGTAGGTGCCGATGACTTCGACGATATCGTTCGCCGCAGCTACTTGCTCGATCGTCTCGGGTGCGATTGCCATTTTTTTCTCGTGCGCCTCTGGGTGCCGATGGCAAACTTAGCGCGGGCGTTCAACGCTTCCAATGTATGAAACTCATCGCGCTCTCCGCTGCCATAGCCATTGCCCTGTTCGCCTCCCCAGTTGAAGCGCACGACGCCCCGCACAAAGGCGATACCGTAATCGTACCTATCCAGGGGGAGATCTCCAAGCCGCTCTTGCTTTTCCTCCGCCGCGCCATCAAGTCGGCGGAAGCAAATGGCGCCGAGGCCATCATATTTGAGATGAATACCTACGGCGGTCGACTCGATGCCGCGGAAGAAATTAGCAGCGCTCTCAACCGCGTAAAAATTCCTACCTACACTTTCGTAAACTCGAATGCCGGTTCCGCGGGAGCACTCATCGCGCTGGCGACGCAACACATTTACATGGCGCCGATCAGCGCGATCGGCGCGGCCGCCCCCATCCAGGCAACGGGCGAAGATTTACCAGCGACTGCGCGCGAGAAAACCATTTCCTATTGGTCCGCGCTGATTCGCGCATCGGCCGCGCGGAACGGACACAATCCCGACATCGGCGAAGCCTTCATGGATCGTGACAAGGAAGTAAAAATCGGGGACCGAATGATTCATGCCAAGGGATCGTTGCTGACCCTGAATGCGCAGGAAGCAGCTGAGAAGATCGGTGAAAAGCCTTTGCTCGCCGATGGCATTGCCGAGTCGGTCGCTGATGTCGTTCGTCAGGCCAAACTCGCGGGGGCATTAACGAAGATTGAGCCGACCGGATTCGAACGTCTCGCGTCCTGGCTGACCGTCTTAGCGCCGCTGCTTTTGCTGGGGGGGCTCCTCGGCGCCTATCTTGAGTTCAAGTTGCCGGGAACGACGCTGCCCGCCGTGGTCTCGGTCCTTTGTTTCGCGCTCTTTTTCTTCGGCCATTACATCGCCGGCCTTGCGGGATCAGAAGTGATCGCCCTGTTTGTCCTTGGGATCATTCTTGTCCTGGTGGAAATAATTTTCTTTGCCCATTCCACTATCGTCTTCGGCGTCGCGGGCGTATTTCTGATGCTCGCATCACTCACCTGGGCGATGATTGATCGCTATCCCGGTCAACGATTCTTTCCCACGGGAGAAATGCTCGCCTTACCGCTGCTAAATCTCGTCAGCGCACTTGCCGCCGCGATTGTGGCAATCGTAATCCTCGCCCGCTTTTTGCCGCGCACGAATCTTTACAAGCGTTTCGCCCTGTCAGCGGCCAGTGCACCGGGGCCCTCGTTCGCCTCGGGCGATCATGGCTTTCATGGATCGAACCTGATCGCTCCCGACAGCGAGGGCATTGCCACGACAATGCTGCGCCCGAGCGGAAAGGCCCAATTTGGCGAAAATGTGCTCGACGTCGTAACGAATGGAGAATTTGTCGCGGCGGGAACCACCGTAAGCGTCGTCCAAGTGGACGGGATGCGCGTTGTCGTCCGGCCGACCGTGTGAGCCATTAACCGCCGGCCACGACTTTAACGAATTCTATGCGGTCGCCCTCGCTAACTGCCCTGGCGTGCCATTCGCTGCGGTGAAGAGCCAGGCCGTTGTGCTCAATGAGAACTGTTTGCGGTTGGAGTCCGAATTGTGCGACCAGTTCGGCCACGGTGGAAGCGTCGCGTCCGTCGACCGTTTCGCCATTGAGAAATAAGGTCATTTCGGCGCGAGCGCCTGATCCCAATCTTTCCAGATAGTATCAAGACCGCGTGCGCGCAGCATTTTTGCCACGTCACGAGGCGATCTTGAATCACTGACATCGAACTGACTGCTGGCAACGGCACCCGCCGTCTCCGCGAGATCTGCGGCGATAATCTTTCCTCGAACGGTTCGATGCAACTCCGCCGCACCTTGGCCGGTATATCCACCGGGTTCAGTGTGGCTCCCGGCGCTCATCATTGTCACGCCGAGCGGAGCGAGTGCGTCGCGCAGTGCGGCGGGTTCACGGGTGCTGAGGACTATCCCAACCTGTGGAAAGCTGATGCGAAAAGCACAGACGAGCTGCGTCAACTCGCGGTCACTTAGAAAAAAGCGGGGCTGAAATTCCCCTGCCGCCGGGCGTAGTCGTGGCAGGCTGACCGTCAGCTCAGATTGCCAGCAGCGTTTTAAGAGATACTCGACGTGTGCCGCCAGCGAGACTGCTTCCGGCTGCCAATTTGCCAACCCAAAAAGGGCACCAACTCCGAGTCTGCGAAATCCGGCCTCGTATCCGCGCTCGGCGCAGTCGAGCCGATAATCGAAATCGCGTTTGGGACCCGACGTATGCATGTCCGAGTAGATCTCGCGATCATACGTTTCCTGATAGACCACAAGTCCTTCCGCACCGGCAGCAACGAGTGGTTTGTATTCCGCTACGGTCATCGGGCCAAGTTCCACGGAAACCGAGGAGAACTCCGTTGAAAGCGCGGCGATACAATCGGAGAGATAATTCGCGTTAATAAATTTCGGATGCTCACCCGCGACGAGCAGGATGTGCCGAAATCCTTCCGCTGAAAGATGACGCGCCTCGGCCTTGACCTGATCGATTGAAAGCGTCACGCGCAGGATTGGATTATCGCGCGAGAAGCCGCAGTAGCGGCAGTTGTTAATGCACTCGTTGGAAAGATAAAGCGGCGCGAACAGCCTCATGGTTTGCCCAAAAAACCGGCGTGTGATGGCAGCGGCTTCCTGAGCCAGCCGTTCCAGTTGCACATCGTCGACGGGACCAATCAATTTCTGGAAGCGCCGCGCTAGCGCAGATCCGTTCCCGGGCCCTGTTTTGAGGAGATTGGTGAAGCTCATCAACGGAAGTTCCGACGACGCCGGCGAATGGCAACCGCTCCTTATCGCCATGGTTTAGTCTACAAAAAAAACAGCGGCGTCCAGTTTCCCGGACGCCGCTGCGCAATTAATTTTTGATCGGTTAGAACGCGAACGTCACACCGCCACGAGCCATGCCGAAATCCGACTGGTCGCTCAGGTTATAACTGATGTCGAGCATCGCGCCGATGTGTTTGCCGAATCGATATTCGACGCCGCCGCCGAACTGACCAAGGAACGAACCGCTGCTTCCAGCGTTACGGCGAAAGGTCTGGAACTCTGCATTGAAGGTATAGGAGTCGTTACCGCCCCAGATACCACCAGCGCCGCCCCATACATATGGCGACCAACGCGAGCACTGCAGCGGGTAGCGGAACGTGAAAGTTCCCAGCACCGCGCCTGCTCCGTCGCCTTCCGTGTTTTTACGGAAACCGAATTGCGAGAGAGTATCGCGACGAGCGCGATCATCGCTGTTGATATTACCAAGACCGAACGCCTCGACGCCGACGCCGAAATAGCGACGGAAGAAGAACTTCGCGTCAACACCACCACCGGCCGCTTCATCCCGAATGGCAGGGCTGGTCGTAGTGAAATCGTTATTCAAGCTATTGTCGAAGTTATCATTCCCGCCGTCACCAAAGGCATAAGCGCCCCAGGCAGACACGGTAAATTCGGTATTAGAATACCACTCCGGGCAGACCGGAGCAGCCTGCTGCATTTCCTTGCCGGAAGTGGTCGTGCCGGCAAAGGCAAGGGACGATAACGCGGCAAGCGTTGTCAAGGTTAAGGCAATTGTTTTCATAGGTTGGCGGCGGTTATAACGTGTCACTTTGCGACGGTCAACCGAAATAACACGGATTTTTAACCCAGAATTCGGGGCTAAAAAGCAGCGGCGCCCGGTCACCCGAGCGCCGCTGCGCAAATTTCTCTATTCTCTGGGCTAGAACGCGAAGTTCACGCCGGCTCGGATCATCCCGAAATTTTCATTCTCGGTAATGTTCCAGCTCACATCCGTAATCAACCCGATGTGTTGGGTGAACCGCACTTCCAGTCCAGCCCCGGCTTGGCCAAGCACTGAGCCGTCGTTGTTGTTATCGGTCTCGAAACGCTCAAGGTTGTCGTTGAAGACAATAGCGGCACGACCGCCCCAGATGCCGCCAATGCCGCCCCAAACGTAGGGCGAGAGCCGCGAACACTGAAGTGGATAGCGCAGCGTGAATGTCGCGAGCACCGCGCCAACACCATTGCTGTCATCGCCCCCGTTGAACTGCGCGATTTGATTAATCGCCGCAAAACGGTTTAGCAGGCGATTATCGTTGTTACCGCCATCAGAAAGTCCAAACGCCTCGATGCCGACACCGAAATAACGGTGAAAAAAATACTTCACATCGATACCACCGCCAAATGCGCGGTCGCCAAGCAATGATCGCTCGCGAACAACTTCTCCATTATTAAATCCAAAGTTGTTGAAGTTGTCGTCGGTGTTGCTGCTGTCCGCCCCACCGAACGCATAAGCGCCCCAGAGTGAAACGGTCCATTCGTTATCGCCGTACCACTGGGGGCAGGTTGACTGCTGCACGGTCTGTTTCATCTCCTTGCCGGAGTAAGTGCTGGTACCGGCAACGCCGATCGCAGAAAGGGCGCTAAGTATTACGAGGGTCAAGATCAGTTTCTTCATTGCTGCGCGAATTAAACCCGCCGCCGGACGTTTCGTCAACCGCCGAGCAGTGTGCCAGCCAAATGCCCGCCGGTTAGCGGGTAAAAGAAAACGGCGACCGGAATACCGGGCGCCGTTCGCAAATTTGTGTGTCGCTAGGTGTTAGAACGCGAAATTCAGGCCGGTGCGAACCATGCCAAAATCGTTCTGCGATCCATCGACAAAATTCCAAGCGAAATCGCCCATCCAGCCGATGTGCCGGGTGAGACGCACTTCCAAGCCTCCGCCCAACTGTCCAGCGAAACGGCTCTCATCATCATTCACAACACCAACCGTGCTAAAATACGGACGGATGCGATGATCATTGCGACCGCCGAACACGCCACCTACGCCGCCCCAGATGTACGGGGAGAAGCGTGAGCACTGAAACGGATACCGCAGCGTAAACGTGCCGAACGCACCGCCGACTCCGTGGTCCTCATTCACGTAATGTTCCTCATTTTCCGTGATGTGATCGGTGATCAAATGAAGTCCCTTGCCAGCGAGGCCGAACCCTTCGACACCCAAGCCGAAGTAGCGATGGAAGAAATACTTCACATCCGCTCCACCGCCCCAGGCGTGATCCCCACCCAGGAAATGATCGTAGGTGCCAAGGATACCGTCATCATCGGCGGTCTCTTTGTCGGTGCGATTATTCTCCGTGCCAGTGAAAGCATATGCACCCCAGAGCGAAACATTCCACTCCCTGTCGCCGTACCATTCCGGACACGGTGCCTGCTGCACGGTCTGCTTCATCTCCTTACCGGAGTACGATGTGGTACCAGCGAATGCTGAACAGGCGCAAACGCTAAGGGCAAGGAACGCTAGAATCAGTTTGTTCATGCGCGAGTTATAACGCCAAGTCCCGTTAGGTCAAGACTTACTTTGGGCCTGCCATCAGGCGAAACGCATGGCAGGATTACCGCTTCGCTAGGCCTTCAGTTCAGCCCCGGTCGCTGCATCGGTGATCACAAATTTCTCGTGGTGAAAGGTTGCGTCGCCACGGAACAGAAGACGACCCGCATAGCGTCGCTCAAGTTCGACCAGCAAATCCTCGTCCTCTTCCTTCAATCGCTTCAGGACGTCCGGGTTCAGAATGACTCGGATCTCATGGACGGTGTCCTGATGTTTTCGCATCACCGTGTTGAGCGTACGATGGAGTTCCACGCTCGTAGTCATCGATGTCTTCACTACGCCGCGGCCCTGGCAATAAGGGCAATTTTCGTAGATCGAATCGCTCAGGCTTTCCGCCGCTCGTTGCCGCGTCATCTCCATGAGTCCCAACTGCGAAATGGCGAGGACATGCGTCTTCGCTTTGTCGCGTTTGAGTCGCTCTTTCATCAGCGAATAGACCGCCTGCTGATCTTTGCGGCTCTTCATGTCGATGAAGTCGCAAATGATGAGCCCGCCCACGTTGCGGAGGCGCAGTTGCCGCGCGATTTCATCCGCGGCTTCGAGGTTCGTCTGCAAAATCGTCTTTTCGACGTCGCGCGCACCCTTGTTTCGCCCGGTGTTCACGTCGATCGCCACCAGCGCTTCCGTTTCGTCGAACACGATATATCCGCCGCATTTCAGCCACACCTGGCGATGGAACGCGTCGTCGATTTGCTTTTGAATTCCGAACGCTTCAAAGACCGGCGTCGCCGCATCGTAATGCTTCAGACGGCCACGCGATCGCCGTGAAATCTGGTCGATCATATCGCCCATCGTCTCGAGCGCCTCGCGATCGTCGCAGATGACTTCGTCAATCTCTTCGGTCAGAAAATCGCGAACGGTCCGCTCGATCAAACCGGGCTCTTCAAAGACGCGGTAGGGCGCGGCTTTTTCCTTTATCAGCTCGTCCACCTTCTCCCATTGATCGAGCAGGAAACGGAGATCGCGCACGAAATAGCGAGCACGCTGACCTTCGCCAACCGTGCGAATGATTACGCCCAGACCTTCCGGAATCTCCAACTCACGCAGGATCGTGCGAAGCCGATCGCGCTCCTTGGGATTCTCGATTTTGCGCGAAATACCGCTGCGATCGCTGAACGGCATCAGCACGAGATAACGTCCTGCGAAACTTAGGTTGGTCGTGACGCGCGGACCCTTCGTCCCGATCGGACCTTTCGTTACCTGCACGATGACTTCCGAGCCGACCGGATAAATGCTTGGGATATCTTTCGCGGTGATCCGCTTTTTGTTTCCGCCTTTTTTCGGACGATCGATTTCCTCGATGCCGCTATCGAGCGCGGCCGGGATCGCGTCCCAGAAATGCAGGAACGCGTTTTTCTCGAAGCCGATGTCGACGAACATCGCCTTCAGTCCCATCTCGATGTTCTTAACGCGGCCCTTGTAGACGGAGCCGACGATGTTGCGCGAACTGTTACGCTCGACGCTGTACTCTTCGAGGCGGCCATTTTCGAGCAACGCGACGCGCCGCTCGAGCTTCTCCACGCTGATGACGAGTTTGTTCCCCGTCTTGCGCGTGAATCCTAAAATCTTTTTCACTTTTTCTATCATAAATTTGGAAGAGTTGCGCGATCAGCACAAGCCACGGTAGGAGCATTGCTGTCGTGATTAATTGCAAGTTCATCGGCGGGCCGGCTGTTTCCGCTGAACCGCTGGAGGTACAACTTGCGGCGCCCGTTTCGCCCCGAAGAGCCGTTCGAAAAAGCTAGGTTGCCTGGCCGGCTGCGGTGCGGCCACAGGTTGCGCGCGACGCACACGACCCGGCGCACGGGCGACCTGTCCCTGCGCATCGGATTCCTGCTCGACATCGGGGTTCGCGCTATCCTGCGCCATCTGCACGTCCGCGTTTGAATCTTCGAGGTTTTCCTCGTCTTCGCCGTTCACGCTCTGCTGGGCATCCTTGAAAGTAATGTCCTTGATCATGTCAAAAGGACGCGGGTGATGAGCGGCCGAAAGCCATGCGACCTGAGGCTGGAAATTACCCGCGTCCATGGAAAGCGTCCGCTCAATGATGCGCGTCGCGATTGGTGCGGCCACGGAACCGCCGTGCTCCCCGCCTTGCACCATCACAGCGACGACGTATTTCGGGTTATCGAATGGCGCGAAACAGGCGAACCAGGCAATCGTATCCTTCTTGCCATTCGTCATCGCCTGCGCGGTGCCCGTTTTCCCGGCGACCTGCACATCATTCAAACGCGCACGGCCTCCGGTTCCACCCGGTTCATTGACCACTTTCCAAAGTCCTCGTCGCGCCAAGTCGATCTGTTCCCGGGTAAAGTCCTGCCGCAGATCTGCGTGGATCTTTGGAGTTGTTGGAACCGCAACTTTCCCTTTGTCATCGACCACAGCGGCGCCCTCTTGGGTTAAAACTTTGTCCACCAATCGCGGGTAGTAAGAAGTGCCGCCGTTTGCCACCGTTGCATAGACCGTGGCGAGTTGCAGTGGTGTGACGAGATCGTAGCCCTGACCGATTGAGACGTTAGCGGTGTAGGCCTGCGACCATTTTTCGCGCGGACTGTGGATGGCCATCCACTCAGGACCGGGCAGCACTCCTGGTTGTTCGCCCGTGAGATGCAGGCCGGATTCCCTGCCAAGCCCGAGCGCCTCGCCCGTTTTATCGATCGCATCAATGCCAGCCGCGTTTCCGAACTGATAGAAGAATGAGTTACACGAAACCTTGATCGCGTCCGCCAGTCCGAGCGTCCCATGGTTGCCACCCTTCTCGGAAATCCAGCAATGGAAAAAGTGGTCACCGTAAGAGACGCCGCCGCCACAGTTAAAATGCGCACCGGCCATCTTGCGGCGTAACCCCGCCAGCGAGGTCACGAGTTTAAACGTCGACCCGGGCGGAAACGCGCTCATCGCGCG
>JBBQHM010000020.1:0-28494 GCA_038323965.1 Chthoniobacterales bacterium
CAGAACAAGCTGCTCGTCTACGGCAAGGGCGGCTTCGCGGTGGGTTACTTTAACCTGCAAACAACCGAGGATCCCCAAGGCAGCGGACCTGATGAATTCGATTCAAACCGAGTCATTGCTGCAGGGTTAGTGGGCGGCGGCATCGAGTACGCGATCAATTGCCATTGGTCAGCCAAGCTGGAATATGACCACATTTTCTTCGGCTCGGAGCCTTTTGCTGGCTCCGAAACCAATAATACAGCTGAAAAGGCTTTGCGAAGCGGAGGTGACCAGGATTTGATCAAATTCGGAATCAATTACCGTTTCGGCGGCGCCGAAAATAAAACGATGGACGCCGTGCAGCGTGTCGATGGCAAAGACGCCAAGGTAATGAGCCAACCGATGATGGCGCCACCCTGCAATTGGACGGGCTGGTACGCTGGCTTGCACGGTGGCTATGTTTGGGGTGAGGCCTCAGCGATTGAACTGAATGATTCTTTTCCTTCTGCATACGACTTCGGCAACAACGGCGGGTTCTATGGCGGATTACAGTTCGGCTATAACCGCCAGCTGACTTCCTTGTTTGTCCTAGGCGTGGAAGCAGAGTTCTCTGGCACCACACTCGACAATTCGGCGCCCAACTTCAGATTGTCGAAACAAAGTACTCCCGAACCGGGCACGCTTTCGAATCCGTGGACCGGCACGCTGGCGGCGAAGGCTGGAGTCGCTTTCTGGCAGAATAAGATGCTTCTCTACGGCAAAGGCGGCTTAGCTGTTGGACAGTTTGACCTCTCCACAAATCAAGGCGGTGGCGATATTTTCGACCACTCGCTCGCAGCAGTTGCTCCTCTGGCAGGGGTCGGTCTGGAATATGCCTTCACGTGTCATTGGTCGGCCAAGATCGAGTACGACCACATCTTCTTCGGCTCTCAGCCGATCGCCGGTCCAGAGACGAACAATACCGATGAGAAGGCTTTCCGCGTTGGCGGCGACCAAAATGTGGTCCAAGCCGGTATCAACTATAAATTCTAAGGAACCTTTTGCGGTCATCATGGCCGCAAGCACGAGAGGCGCGCCCGAGGGCGCGCCTTTTTTGTGACGCGGCGCCTTCGTTCATATAAAGCAAGGCGCGTTAGATAGCGCGCTCGCCGGGCGCCAGTGGCGAATGGCGGCTACGGCGGGTTGGTCGAACGCGGGCATGCCGCCGGAACGAACAGCCTGGACGCTGGTTGTGCGGCCGGAACTGTCAATGACAGGCAAAATTGCGTACTCGCCGACTTCACGCGCTCATGCGAAAAGATTCACGTGCGCGACCTTGCCCAGAAATTCATGCTGGCGTTCATTCCGCTCTTCGTTGCGATCGACCCGATCGGCCTGGTCGCGCTTTTTATCGGATTGGGTGCTCGCGCCGACGCGGCGCGACGTCAGCGGGAGGGGATGTTCGGCGTCTTTACGGGCTTCGCGGTATCGATTGGGTTCATTTTTCTCGGCAAGATCATTTTCCGGGCGCTTGGAATTACGGTCGCCGATTTTCAGGTTGCCGGGGGTCTTATCCTGCTCGGGCTAGCGGTGCGCGAGCTCCTGGATTTACATGGCGATAGCCGTTATTCCGGCGTCGATTTCGGTATCGTCCCGCTGGGGATGCCGATGATCGCTGGTCCCGCATTATTGACGTCACTCCTGGTGCTAACGGACGCGGTTGGGGTCGTGGTTACCCTGGTGGCGCTGGCGGTAAATCTCGCGTTGGTCGAGATCGGATTTCGGAATGCCGAGCGGTTTACCCGGTGCATGGGTAAAACGGGAATGAACGGCGTTTCCAAACTGATATCGCTGTTGCTGGCAGCGATCGCGGTAAGCCTGATTCGGCGCGGATGGTCCGCGCATTAGAAGGACGACCTACGCGAGCTTGTTGCCCTGCTTGTCGGTAAAAGCTCCGACCAAAATCATGATGAAATCGATGAGAACCCAAATTCCAGCGCCACCGAAAGTTACCAACTGGAGAATGCCGGTCCCGATTTTTCCGACGTAGAAGCGATGCACGCCGAGGACGCCGAAGAAGAAACAGAGGAGGGCAGCAACGATTTTACTTTTTGGGGCCATGAGGGAGGACTTGAGACGGCGGGGAGCCGGACGTCAAATCTTCTCTCCTTAAAACTCTTTCGTCTGCAACATCACCAGGGTGCAGCCTTCGACCACCTGGATATCTCGAGCGCGCGCCCGCGAGGCGAGGTCGTCGTTCTCGGCACCGGGATTAAGAATGATGCGTCGGGGCGCCTTCTCCAAAATTTCGCCGAGCACCGCATCGGAACGCGCTTTGTTAAGGTAAACCGTCACCGTATCGACCGTCCCCGGAACATCGCGGATTGAGGCGTAGCAGCGCTCCCCACGAATTTCCTCAAACGCGGGATTCACGGGAATGGCCTGATGACCAAAATCCGAGAGCATGGCCATCGCGCGATTCGCATAACGATCGGGCTTGGGCGAGGCCCCCATCACCACCACGCTGCTGGCTTTCACCCGCGGCGACTAATTGGGTCGGCGCCGCGTTTCTGGCCAGAACGGCTCGGTCTTGGCGGACCGATCGCCAGCCTGATAGCGTCGATCGAGTTCGCCCTGCACCAGCGCCAATTCATCCTGCTGCGGTAACGGGCTGCCACGAACGACGTAGCCCACATCGCCGTTCGGCAGGCCGCGACGGGGGATTTGATTGTATAATTCCTTCCGACGTTCCTGGAGTTGCACGGTAGACCATTTGGCAAAGGCGTTGTTGCGACCGACAAAGACCGCGCCACCTGTTGTTTGACTCGCGGCGTATGGCAGATTCGGACCAGTGTAATAAGCTGGCTGCGGTCCGCTATCGGCGCATCCAGCGAGGAAAAGTGCTGCGAGGAGAGGGAGGAGTATTTTCATTTCAATTAGATTCGTTGGAGTTAGGGAGGTTGGTTGCAGTTATAGAACCATCACGGGCCGCGAAAGTTGCCGCCGGGTAAGGGGAGGCCTGACTTGCGACTTATTGACACCCTCTGACCGAAGGTTACAATCGACGCTCTTATGAGGTTCCCCTTGCCCCTTACGGCTAAAATTGCGGCTTACATCATCGGCCACAAAATGCGCCGGACGCAGAAGTTTGCGACCGTGCTCCAACTCGAGCCTTTGCACACCTGCAACCTGACGTGCACCGGCTGCGGGCGGATTCGCGAATATTCGACCTCGATGAAAGACATGATGAGTCTCGAGGATTGCGTCGCTGCGGCAGTGGAGTGCAACGCGCCGATGGTCTCGATCTGCGGCGGGGAACCCCTCATTTACCCTCACATCGAGCCGTTGATAAAGACGCTGCTGGAGCAGAAGCGCATCGTCTACATCTGCACGAACGCCATGTTCATGCGCAAAAAGATGCGTGAATGGCTCGCCTCGGAATTTCCCAAGCGCGGTAAATTCGTCGAGGAACAGATCACGGCATTGCTGGGAGCGGCATTGATCAGCGAAAAAGAGGCCGGCGAAATTCGCAAAGGTCTCAAGGATCCGGCCAAGCTGACGATTGCGCCGAGTTCGTGGATGTACTGGAACGTCCATCTGGATGGTCTCGAGAAAACGCACGACCTTATTGTCGAGCGGGAGGGCGTGTTCAAAGAATGCATCCTGGCCATTAAGATGGCGAAGATTCTTGGCTATCAGGTTGCGACGAATACCACGGTCTACAAAGAGACCGACATGAACGAGCTCGAGCAGATGTTCGATTTCCTTGCGGACCTCGAAGTTGATGGGCACACGATCACCCCCGGCTACGAGTACGATTCGGCCAAGCAGGACATGATCAAGCGCCTGAATCTGCAGCCGGAGAATTTCTTCCTCACGCGCAAAGCCACGGTCGAGAAATTTAAGAAAATGGAAGACTGGATGCAGCGTTACACGTTTTTCGGCACGCCGATTTACTTCGAGTTTCTCGCGGGTAAACGCGATCTGACCTGCTCCGCATGGGCAATCCCGACGCGCAACATGGCCGGATGGAAGGCGCCCTGTTATTTCATGACCGACGCTGCCGGCACGAACGGCACCGGTCACTTCGACAGTTACGCCGAACTCCTCGAGCAGGTGGACTGGAACAAATACGGCGTGGTGGACGGCGTCGCGCGCGATCCCCGTTGCGAGAATTGCATGACGCATTGCGGCTACGAGCCAACGGCGAGCCTTGGTTTGCAGAACCAGCCGGGTGACACCTGGAAGACGGTGCGCTTTAATTTTGGGGCGCGACCCAAATCGCAGCACCGCGGCAATGAACTGGCCGTTTTCAACGGTGTCAGTTCCGGCAACGGACATCTCACCGGCAAAGGCGCGGCGATCCCGGTCGAGCAAGCTTCGTAGTTGTGTCGAACGCGAAGGTGATAGCGCTCCCAAGCGCGGCGCCGGAAGTGCAACCGCGCTTCGCCGCGACGGATGCGGAACTGGAGTCCGCGATCGCAGGCGCGCAGGAAAATCTTCTTCGCCAACAGAAGCCCGATGGACATTGGTGCGGCGAATTAATCGTCGATAGCACGCTCTGCTCGGACTACGTGCTCTACATGCACTGGCTGGACGAGGTGAATCCCCGTCTGCAAAGCCGCTGCGTGCAGCATATTTTGAAGCGGCAGCTTCACGACGGCGGCTGGAATGTTTACCACGGCGGTCCCAGCGAGATTAATGCGTCGGTGAAAGCGTATTTTGCGCTGAAGCTCGCCGGATCTTCCGCCGATCTGCCTTACATGCAGGAAGCGCGCGCGAACATTTTGCGGCTTGGTGGCATTCCGCGCATGAATACTTTCAGCAAGCTCTATCTCGCGCTTCTTGGTCAATTCCCTTGGAAATATCTGCCAACGATCCCGGTAGAAATGGTGCTGCTGCCGACGTGGGCACCGTTTCACATGTACAAGATGTCGTCATGGAGCCGGGCGATGCTGGTTCCGCTCGCGATCATTAATCACTTCAAGCCGACGCGTGAATTGCCCCCGGAAAAGGAGCTGCACGAGTTGTATCCGCTCGGCACCGAGCACAGCGATTTCCGGCTGCGGCGCGATCAGCGGGCCTTCACCTGGCGCAATCTTTTCCTCCGCATCGATGACGTGCTCAAGGCAGTACATCCGATTCGTTTTCGCCCCATGCGCAAGCGCGCACTGGAGGAAGCGGAACGCTGGATGATCGATCGCATGGGCGAAGGGAGTGACGGCTTGGCCACGGTGTTTCCGGCGATGCTGAATGCGTTGATCGCTTTACGCGCGCTTGGTTACCCGAAGGAGAGTCCGATTTACCAGAAGGCCCTGCACGATTTCGAAGGGTTGTTCGTGGATGAACCCGATGAATTTCGAATTCAACCCTGCTTGTCGCCTGTCTGGGACACTGCGATTAACATCATCGCGCTGGGCGAATCAGGCATACCGGCGGATCACCCCGTCCTGCAGCGAGCTGCTGCATGGCTCATCAGCAAGGAAGTGCGCGTGCACGGCGATTGGGTGAACAACAACGCGCATCCCGAAGCCAGTGGTTGGGCTTTTGAATACAACAACGTCTACTACCCGGATACTGACGACACCGCGATGGTGCTAATGGCCCTCCGGCTGGTTGCACCGCGCGACGCGAAAGAGTTGGAGACGGTATTCAGTCGCGCGCTGGCGTGGCAGCTCAGTTTTCAATGCCGTGATGGCGGCTGGGGCGCTTTCGATAAGAATGTGATCGATGGCTGGCTCGAGAACATGCCCTTTGCGGACCACAATGCGATTCTCGACCCCACTTGCAGCGATCTGACCGCGCGCACGCTCGAGCTTTTTGGTTATATCGGGTTTGATCGCAGCGATGAATCTGTGCGCGATGCGTTGCGTTATCTCATTGAGACTCAGGAAGACGACGGCTCGTGGTACGGTCGGTGGGGAGTGAATTACATTTACGGCACGTGGCAGGTGTTGCGCGGGTTGCGCGCGATCGGTCAGGATATGCGGCAGGATTGGATCCTGCGCGGGCGCGATTGGCTGGAGAGTTGCCAGAACGACGATGGCGGCTGGGGTGAAACCTGCGGCTCGTACGATGATCCGAAATTGAAGGGCCGCGGTGAAAGCACGGCTTCGCAAACATCGTGGGCCCTGATGGCCCTGTGCGCCTGCGGCGAACTCGATCGAGCAAGCGTGCAGCGAGGTTTACGCTATTTGCTCTCGACCCAGGAGGACGATGGCTCGTGGGAAGAACCGCAAATTACCGGCACTGGTTTCCCAAGGGTTTTTTATCTTAAGTACGATTTTTACCGGCAGAATTTTCCGCTGCTGGCACTTGCCACCTACGTGAATTACAAGCGTGGCATCGGTCATCGGCAGACGTTCTTCCGTTGCGGCGCCAGCTAGAGCGGTAGGGGCGCTTGTGCCAGGCGCCCACCGACGCCCCTAAGCGCTAGGCGTCCGACCATGTCGTCGCTTGCTCGCGCGTGCGCCGTCGGGATCCGTACCCTTCGCGAAGCAAATCCGAGGAATCCGTGACTTGGCAGCAAAATGTCAAAGATATAGATGTGACCCCCTATTCCCTAGGCGCGAATTAACTCTGCATCGGTGCGCCCCTTGCGCCGACAGTTTGCACTGCGTGCGCGAGCCGGAGTTTCCCGCCGCGTTCCGCAACGCTGAACACTCTGCCTAATGAGACCTGGGCGCTGCCACCGCTGGCCAGGGCTCGATCGTCTGTCACGAGGCGCGAATGTTCGCGAAACCCGCCAGCGCGCCTAGGTCTACTGGTCGTACGTGGAATGGACCATGCCAACCCAAACGAAATCGTCGACACCGACACCTTCTGCGCGCCCGATCGTGACCTCGGCTGTCTCCTGGCCATTATAGAAGTTCCCGAAGATCAGGTGCAAATGCACAATTTTTTGAGAATCGGTCGCAATCACGAAGAATCCGCCTGGCGTCGGGTTAACGATGACCGTGTGAATGGGGGCAACCCGTGACTGTAGATTCGAGTCAATGACGTAGCCGCTGGCTGAGAGCACCGCCTGCGTATTAGGAGGAAAAGTCTGATCCCAGTATAAGCGGAATCCGCCATTAGTGCCATCGCGCACGAGCCTCATGACGTCCGTGCGTGCAACGATTTGGCCGAGGTCATGGATAGTCGAGACGACGCGCCGCGTCACGATGCCACGATAGATGAACGCGCCATTTGGCGCGCTGGCCGCCGGACTTTCGGTGGTCCCGGTTTCCGACCCGGTGCGAATACGCCCGGAGACTTGAAAGAGAGCATTCGGATTGGTGTTGCCCACGCCGACGTTCCCGCCGTTGTAAAACATGTTGAGCCCGTTGACCTGCCAGAGCGCATCCGAACCCTTCGCGCCCGTCGCGCCTTGTGGCCCCAGGGCACCGGTCGCTCCGGGTAGCCCCGTAGGGCCGATCAGCCCCTGCGAACCTTGCGTTCCCGTCGCTCCATTGTCACCCTTCAGACCTTGGGGACCGACTGCGCCGGTCGCTCCCTGGGATCCTGTTAGACCTACCAGCCCCTGCGCTCCGGTGGCTCCATTGTCACCCTTCACACCCTGCGGACCTGTGGCTCCTTGCGGACCAATCGCGCCCGGCGCCCCCTGCGCACCGGTTGGACCGATCAATCCCTGTGGCCCTTGCGCTCCGGTGGCCCCATTATCCCCCTTCACACCCTGGGGACCTGCGGCCCCTAGCGGACCAACTGGGCCGGGAAGTCCCTGCGGTCCTAGCGGACCGATCAGCCCCTGGGGTCCCGGCGAGCCGGTGCCTCCGGTATCGCCTTTCGGGCCCGCGGCGCCCATCGCACCCTCTGGACCTTGCGGACCAGTTGCGCCCATCGCGCCCGTCGACCCGCCGTAGCCGATAGTTATATCGAAAGAGTCACTGGATGGCTGACCGCCTCCAGCCGAGACGGTAAGCAAATAAGAGCCGGGAGTGAAACTACCCGGGATCGTGGCTGAGATGGTGGTCGCACTCGAACTCGTAACCACCAACGCCAGGCCGTTCAAAGTGACAGCTGGAGTCGTGTTCCCGAAATTAGTCCCGGTGATCGTCAGGACATGCGAGGTCAAATCCGCCGTGGCGCTGATAATCGCGACCTGGTTAGCCGAAGAGGTTTTAGCGGCCTGGCTTTGCTCCGGCAAGAGTGCTACGGCGGAGCTAAGTAAGATCGTAACGAAGAGGAGTGGGCTATACTTCATAAGCTTTGGGATGGCATCAGGGCGCGGGTGGGATGTAGCGGATCGCGCCAAGCCACCGGCGAGCCGTTATCCGGCGCCGACCCTGCTGCTATTACACCCAGCCGGAACTTACGTTGAAACGGGAAATGGCGAGATCGTTACAAAATTCTTCGTTTCCTGACAAACGGTCAAGATTAAATTCTCAAATATCACGCCCAGGTAGGTCGTTGCACGTCTCGAGCGCTGCCGGTTCGGGTCAGGCTGTAACGTGGCTCGCGATTTACAAACGGCGTTCATGAAAGACTGCGAGCTGGACGGTCGCGGTTGGCTGCATCGCTGGGTTAGACCTATTTAGCCAGTGGGAATGTTGCTGCCAGTAATAATCTATTCTTCCATGTCCCCGAGCCGTCATATTCCGCGTTCACGGTCGACTGCGGCGCAGACTTGATTGCTCGCAGGTGGCCAAAAGCAGACATCAATGTGCGCGCGATCTGTGACGCGGACCGCGTAGATCGGTAGCACGGCGCCGTACCGAGTCTTCATGTCGCGGCGGACGACAAGAAGCGCCTCCCGTATATCGGCCCGCGTAACGCTGCTCACTGCGCCTTCGACGTGCGGGCTCTGGGGAGGCGACGGTGCTGTGACCAAATCTGGCTCGTCGGCACATGCGGCAAGTGCGAAAGAAAGCCGGCTACTAGCATCAGCTTCATTGGTCTAACGAGACCAAGATCAGCCACCGCGCGGTTTACGAGTTGCGTTCATGAAAGACTGAGAGCTGGGCATAGGGACGGTCGCGCTTGGCTGCATCTCTTGGTTAGATGGTTTGCGTGGCTAATTATATGTGACTTCTACATCCTCGAAGGACTCGTCGGCCTTGAAAGCACTCGACGCTCCGCCACCGGAGATACTCAAGTGACGGTCGCTAATCCAGCGGACAACGACAAGCGGCTCGCCAGCGGCGACAAAAACATTTCCGGCTTCATTTGGAAGCGACTTCTTCGCGGACATAATCGAGACCTGCACGGACGAAAAGTGATGGCCTTCCGCTTACCATCTGAGGAAGCCATTTCAGAAATCAGTACGTTCGCACAAGGGTCGGGCATGCAGCCGCAAAGACTCAAGAGCAGGCCAATAACTGTGAGTGGCTTCACCATCTAACGAAACCCAAGATCAGCGACCGTGCCCGAGAGCGCGTCGGGCTGCAAGCTGGACGAACTAGCTACACGAAAGCTACGCATCGGAGCGGCTCGCGGTTCGCTGCATCGCCTGGTTAGGCGCGGGTAACGCAACTGAGAAACGCGTTCAGGCCCCTTCATGTTGTTTCGTAATCTGACCTGTGGCGATCTTCCATCCTCCGGCCTCCTTGACGGCGACAATTACCATGGCTCGATCGATCCCCGGCACCTCTTTGCCGCCTTCCATGAACTTTAGGTGAAACAAGACCACCGCCACGTCAGGCCGCAGTTGTTGCACCTTCATGGCGCTTTGGCCGCCCACAGTCGTGGTCTTCGCCCATGTCGCATGGATTTCGGAGAAGTCCTTCACAATAGCGCTGCGCCCTTCCGTCCTCGCTTCGGCGACCGGTACCCAGATGGCATCATCGGTGAAAAGGGGATCAAAGGCCTTTCCGTCATGGGAATTCCAGGCTTTTACGAAATCGTCGACCAACGCTTCGGGCGTGGCACTCTGGGCTTGGCTGCGAGTGAGAAAGCAGATGGACAGGAACAGCGATGCTAAAAGTATCGCAACTAATCGATTCATATGAGGGCCTTTCTGTTGTTGGATGGATGCTAGCGACGATCTCGAATTGTTGAACGCCTAACGAGTATTCGAGTGGAAAATCCCGTCTTTAAAGGCGGGATAATCCCGTCTAATACGCTTGCCTTTGCTTGACGATGCGGAACGATGGGCGTGCATCGGTGGCGATTGTATCTTCGCCAGGCCGCGCGGACAATTCCAAATTTGCTCCATCCGGTGAGCGGCTCCATCCGGCGCTAACTGGAGGTTGAAGGCCGGCGTTGTTGTTAAGTTCGTCAGCAGGAAGGGGGCGTTGCGCGGCGTTTGTGGTGGAAGTCCGCGGCCGGCGACCGCGACTACACTTCTTTTTCATTTTACTACGGCGGGCAGGCGCGGTGCGGCGTGGGCCACTGGATGTTGCGGGCAGTCACGTGCGGGCTGCACGTTGACGCGCCGGCTTTAAGGCCGAACAGTCTCTCATGGCCTACGAACTACCTAAACTGCCGTATGCATACGATGCGCTGGAGCCGCACATCGATGCGCGCACGATGGAAATCCATCACACCAAGCATCACCAGACTTACATTACGAATGTGAACAACGCCCTGAAGGACCATCCGAATCTGGCGGGGAAGTCGGTGGAAGATTTAATCCGCAACCTGAACGAGGTGCCGGAAAAGATCCGTCCAGTGGTTCGTAATAACGGCGGCGGTCACGCCAACCATTCCATGTTCTGGGAAAGCATGGGCCCGAAAGCTGGCGGCGAACCGACGGGTAAACTGGCGGACGAGATCAAAACGACATTCGGCGATTTCAATACTTTCCAAGAGAAGTTTGCCGCTGCCGCGGCAGGTCGTTTCGGTAGCGGGTGGGCGTGGTTGATCCGTAATAGCAGCGGCAAAATCGAGATCACCTCCACGCCGAATCAGGACAACCCATTAATGGATGGCAACACGCCGTTGCTCGGCTTGGACGTGTGGGAGCATGCCTACTACCTGAATTATCAGAACCGCCGGCCCGACTACGTCAAGGCGTGGTGGAATGTCGTGAACTGGGACGCTGTGGCCAAACGCGCCGACGGATAGGGTCCGACATTCCGGCTCAGATTTCGTATCCGTAATGGCGAGCCGCGATGCGACGCCGAGCATCGTGGCCGGTTTGCCGATCGTTATCGCAACCGCGCTGATCGGATTCGCCACGCTGTTCGCACTATTTGTCCGGGTGAGCGAGCCGCTCGCGATCAGCCCGTGGGAATCTGCGATTGCAATGGAAGCGATTCGGGCCAAAGCGGGACTACCGCTCTACGACGCGACGCATGCGACGCACATGTACGGTCCGCTGCTTACCCTGTCGCTTGCCGGGATTTTTTCCCTGACCGGGCTGAATCTGCTGGCCGCGCGGGCGATTTTTTGTGCGGTCGGCATCTTGCTCGCATTTCTGTGCGCCACGATCGTTTCGCGCGGGTCGCGGCGGAAATACACGGTAATTATTTTTGCCCTATTTTTCGCGATCGGCTGGCGGACGAATTTTATCACCTTCAGCGCTCAGCCAGACGCGACTGCGGCGCTTCTCGGTATCACCGCGATCACACTCTACGCGCGGAAGCGTGCACCGGGATGGACTTTGGTGGCGCTGGCTCTTTTCCTCAGCGGAGTTTTCTTTAAGCAAACTGCGGCAGCCTTCGCCTTAGTGCCCGTCGCGTACGCGGTTCTTTTCCAACGTCGCGATATCGCGCGCGCTTTGTTGCCTATTGGGATCATCTTTCTGGCGCTCGCGATGATTCGATTTGTCGCTCCCGAAATGTTTCACGGAATGATCACCGTGCCTGCGTCGCTTACGGTCCACTGGGACCGCGGTTTACCGGCGGCATTGCTGATGCTCGCCTCCTTCCCGTTATTGTTTCTGGCAGCGGTGAGTTTCGGACGACACGACCTGCGTGATGTGTTGGAACAATGGGTGATTGCATCGGCTCTTGTGCTCGTCCCACTTAGCATCTGGACGATGCTGAAAAGTGGTGGGGGTTACAGCTCCTTGTTCCCAGGCTATCTCAGCCTTACGGCGCTGTTTGCGGTTCGAGTCGACGACTGGATCCAGGGACGATCATTGTTCCGTAACGCCGCGGTCGCAGTTGCGATGCTGGGGTCTTATTTTTTCCAATTCGATAAGACTGCGCCGCTCTTGTTTACGCGCGCAGCGGACGCGAAATACCGCGACGCTGTCGAAGTGGCGCGAACGCTCGGTGCGGGAGTGATAAGCCCGCAGGATCCGACCATCGCGTTTCGTGCCAACGGCACGATTGGTCGTTCGATCTTTTTCGAGCTCGATGCGCACCCGGAAATGGGCGATTGGCCGCGTCACCTGCCGGAGGCAATCACGCAGGAGATTCGAGATACGCGTTACGTTGTTGAAGCGAAAAGCTATGTGCCGGTCCCGCAATTCAGCGAGGCTCTGAAAACAGCCGAGTTCCGGCCGATCAACGTGCCGGCCCTCACGGATTCCGCCTATACGATTTGGGGCCGGTAGCGGCGCAAATTGACGTTGCAATCGGTAGCCCGATCTAACAATATTAAGCGTGAATCGACAGCTTCTCCTGGCAGCGATGGCTCTATTTTGCGCGCACCGCGTTCTTGCGACCGAGCTAATAACAAACGGGAATTTCTCGTCCTTCAGCGGCGGCCTGCCGACGAGCTGGTCTTACACTCAGGGCGATGGCCCTGCGACTTTACAAAACGCCGCCAACAGTCCGTTCACCAATGTTTACCCCACGGGAACGAGCGACCTCCTGTTTACGGACACGGCAGCGAGTGGTGTGGAGCCGAATATTATTCAGTCGTTCGCCTCGCAGACTGGAACGATCTACGTGAGCTGGGACTTCAATCTCTCGTCGCTGACCGGCAATCCATGGGTGGTGCAGATCGACAACTCGGTCGCCGCGGCGCTTCGCTTTAACATAGATTACACGGGCGGCACGTTTGCTCTCGAGCAATCCGGCGGCATGTTCACCGCGGTGGGTGGGGCGCTGACTCCGGGGACCTGGTATCAGGTCGCTATCGCCGTGGACATCGCTGCGCAGACGTTCAGCGGAACCCTCACGCCGCAAGCGGGTGTTGCCATTCCTTTCAACGGATTGTTTCGCCAGCCGGCCGCAAGTATTAATCGTTTCGTTTTCATCGACATCAGTCCGCCCGGTGGCAACGGCTCGGGCACGAACAGCGATATCCAGCTCGACAACGTCTCGGTGAACACGACGGCGCCGGTCCCCGAACCGTCGACGATGGCGTTCGCATTGCTTGGAGTGGCAGGACTGGCGGTGGTGCAGCGGTTTCGTCGCGCGAGGTAAAGGCGCCGTTTGCGCGCCGGCAGCATCCCGGCTAGTTCAGCGCAATGGCGTTCCTGAACGAAAACTATCTCAAGCTGCAGGCCGGCTATCTTTTCCCCGAGATCGCGCGCCGCGTGCGCGAGTTCAGCGCGGTGAATCTATCCGCAGCGGAACGGTTAATTCGCTGCGGCATCGGAGACGTGACGGAGCCGCTACCGCCGGCCGTGATCGAGGCGATGAAGAGCGCGGTCGATGAGCTTGGACACCGCGAAACATTCCGGGGCTACGGCCCGGAGCAAGGTTACGATTTTCTGCGCAGCAAAATCGCGCAGACCGACTTTCGCGATCGCGGCATCGACGTCGCCGATGACGAGATTTTTGTATCCGACGGATCGAAATGTGACTGCGGATATATTCTCGACATACTCGGTCGACAAAATGTGGTGGCAATCACCGATCCTGTTTATCCGGTTTACGTCGATACGAATGTGATGGCCGGTCATACCGGGCCAGCCCGGGAAGAGGGCGGTTACGAGGGAATTGTTTATCTGCCGTGTAGCGCTCGAAACAACTTTGTGGCGCAGCCGCCGGACGCACACGCCGACATTGTTTATCTCTGTTTTCCAAATAACCCGACGGGCGCAGTTGCAGCGCGTTCCGAGCTCGAGGCGTGGGTCGCATACGCGCATGAGCATCGCGCGCTGCTGCTCTTCGATGCCGCTTACGAAGCGTACATCTCGGACCCGAACATTCCGCATTCGATCTTCGAGATTCCGGGAGCGCTGGAGTGCGCGGTTGAATTCCGAAGTTTCTCGAAAACGGGAGGATTCACGGGTGTGCGCTGCGGATTCACCGTGATGTCAAAGAGATTGCTCGGCTGGACTAAAGACGGACGTGAACTTCCACTGCACCCGCTGTGGCATCGACGCTGGAGTACTAAGTCGAACAGTGTGAGCTATCCAGTACAGCGCGGCGCCGAGGCGATTTATAGCGCTGAAGGGCGCGAGCAAGTACAGGCGCTGATCGAGCATTACATGACGAATGCGCGCATTCTTGCCGATGGCGCGCGCGGCGCGGGGTTCAAGGTGTTTGGCGGAAAAAATGCGCCCTACATTTGGGTCCAAACTAAGGGCGGGCTGTCGAGCTGGGAGATGTTCGATCGCATGCTGCGAGAGTTAAATGTGGTGATTACTCCGGGGAGTGGATTCGGTTCGCAAGGAGAGGGCTATTTCCGCATCTCCGCTTTTAACAGCCGCGAGAATGCCGATGAAGTGGCCCGCCGCCTCGCCCGGCTCGCGTAATGCCGACGTGTGCGCGCTTGTCGTCGTGAGAGCAATAGGTAAGGTCTCGCCGTTTCGTGGCTGGTAAATCGCAAAATCTCCCGCAGCTCTACCGGTTTTGTTTCCTGATGACCGGGGATGAAGCCAAGGCCGCCGATGTTTTCCAAGACACGGTGCGCGAGGCTGCATTCCAATCGGCGAATAACGAACCACCGGGCGATCGCTATTGGTTTTTCCGCGAAGCGCGCTGGCGTTGTCTTGCCGCCAGCGAACAGGGGATGATGCCGGAGCCGGTAGATTTCGAACGTCACGAGCTCAATAGTCGTGCGAAAGAGCAGATCGGTTCGTTAACGATCGAGCAGCTGGGCATCTGGATCTCCGGCGCTCCGGAACCGCAACGAACCGTCCTCGCACTGTTCTACCTCGCAGAATTCAGCGTGCGAGAGCTCACCACCATCACGACTTTAAAAGTGGCTGAGATTGCGCGGTTGCTCGGGACCGCTCGCATGGAATTCCAATCCTGGCTGAACGCGACCGTTCCCTTGCACGACGAATGATTAAGCGACCACTTCGCCGTCGTTTGCGGCTCCTCGCCAGTTGCGCGCCATTCTCGGATAAGCCGCCGCTCGATCGCCGCATGCGTGCGGCTGTCTCGCGCGCCCGCAAGTCGGATCACTTCGTGCAGCAACAGGAGTTCGACCGCGCCATCGGCGATCTCGTGCAGACGATCCCGACGCCGCCGGAAATATCGGAGTGGTTCGCGAATGAGCATCTGGCGACGGGGGTAAAGCGCACTTGGAGGACGATTTTATTAAACCCCGCGGTCATTGCCATCACCCTAGCCGTCCTCGTGATTGCGGTGGTATCGGCCTACAAATTTTACGAGCGTCTCAACACCTTCCCCGGCGCGGAGACCGCTAAAAAATTACTCGTTGTCGCCAGCGCAACCCGCATGTCGCAACTCGATCCGATGCAGGTCGAAGCTGGCGCGCTGGGCGATTTTTTCTTTATGAAACATCGGCTGGAACGCTACGACGTACCGCCTGAGTTCGCGGCCATAAAGACGATTGGCGTTCGCGTATTCGACGACGAAGAAGGTCAGCGCGTTGCCCAAATCGCGGCCTCCGAGAAGCGACTGCAATTCTTCTTTTTCCCGGCCCAGCGCGATCCGAAGACCGGTCGACCGGAAGAATTTGCCGGCTGGCGCTTCGTCGAACATGAGGGCTGGACCGGTGCGGTCCAGCAGCGCAACGCGGTCTGTTTCATGGCCTGTTTGCGCGGAGGCGCGAAGGATCTGGCCAGTTACCTGCCGAAGTCGAATGACTGATCGTGTGGATTGACACTGGAGTCGCTGCGAACAAGTTCTCGCCGCACGCCAGGGTAGCTCAGTGGTAGAGCAGGGGACTCATAAGCCCTTGGTCGGGAGTTCAATTCTCCCCCCTGGTACCACATCGCGATGGCTTCAGTTTACATTCTCCGGGGCGCTAATGGGCGACACTACATCGGATCGACGGTCGATATCGACGCGCGGATCGCGCAACATCGGCGCGGCCATACTCACACGACCAAGCGCCTGGGCAGCTCGATCGAATTGATCGCGTCCAAGCAGTTTAACACGCTGAAGGAAGCCCGAGATTTTGAGCGCTCGTTGAAAGCTAAGAAAAATCCAGCGCTCGCCATCTACGCGCTGCGGCGATAGAGCAGCCCCGAAAGCTTTCGGGGTTGGTCGGGAGTTCAATTCTTCCCCCTGGTAGCTATTTCGCGGCAACGCGCGAGATCGAGTTTTCCCGACGCCAGCACCGGAATTGCATCAACCAGACGCACCTGTTTCGGAATCCACAGATTAGTTAGGCCCGCTTCTTTAAGGAAAGCGCGCAATTGATCGAGTGCGATTGGCACCGCGCTTAGCACAACCAGGGATTCGCCTTTGCTTTCATCGGGAATCCCGACAACGGCGATCCGTCTTTCGCTGTCTCCATCCAGTCCAAGCGCCCCGATGATTTTCTGCTCAACCGCTTCGTGGGAAACCATCTCGCCGCCAATTTTAGAGAAACGCGAAACGCGTCCTTCGATGAAGAGAAAGCCATCCTCATCGAATCGACCAATATCGCCGCTTTTGAACCATCCATCCCGCAGCACCTCATCCGTCCGAGCTTTATCGCCAAGATATCCTTCAAAAATATTAGGCCCGCGTAACCAGAGCATTCCGGACTCGTGCAGCGAGCGATGTTCATTGGAGTCCGGATCGCGTATTTGCGCGGCAATTCCCGCCGCCATTTTCCCGACCGATCCGAGCCGATAGAGAGGTTGCGCCGAGACGTTGGGTCGTTCGGCAATCGGATCAGGAAGATTCACACTTACCACCGGCGACGTTTCCGTTAATCCGTATCCTTCGAAAACTCGTTTGCCGAATCGCGCTTCAAAACTGGCCGCGAGATCGAGCGGCATTTTTTCCGCGCCGACGATCACGAGGCGTGCGGAGCGAAGCTGCTCCGGCTTCGCTTTGCGCAAATACGCGCGCAGAAAAGTGGGCGTAGCCAGAATCACGGTCGCGCGATAGCGGTCGATTAATTCGGCGTTCTTCGCCGCGTCGAGCGGATTAGGATAGGTGACGATTTTTACACTCTCAATCAGCGGATACCACAGCGTGACGGTGCAGCCAAAGCTGTGGAAAAATGGGAGCGAAGCAAGAATCGCGTCGTTGTCATCCGCGTCGAGCATGACACTGAACTGGGAGACGTTACCGAGGATATTTCGATGGCTCAGCACGACGCCCTTTGGTTCTCCGGAGCTTCCGCTCGTGAAGAGCAGGACGGCCTCATCGTGCGGGTTGTACGACGGGAGACCCAGGCAGCGGACCAGCAACCCGCGCGGTAAAAGCAGAGCCGCCAACCACCAAGAGGCAACGCGCTTTTTCATCGTGGGTAGTATTTCATCCAGCCAGATGGTTTTTTCCGGCCATGGAAATTCCGGTATCCGACTGCGAAAAGCTCGCGCGGAAATCACGCAGTCGAGGTCCGCGCTTTTGATTGCGTGTTTCACCGCAGCGCTTCCGGCAGTGAAGTTGAGTCCCACGGGAATTTTCCCGGCGAGCGTCACCGCAAGATTGGCGACAACTGCGGCCTTGCTCGATGGCAAGACGATTCCCACGCGCTTTCCGGGAACGCTGCGCTTGATCTGCCGGCTCAATGCCAGCGCCACACCGAGAAGTTTTCCGCGGCTTAGCTCAGTTCCATCCGTGCCGTCGATTATGGCGGTGGCAAAACGTTTTCGTTTTAAGCCGCGCACGCATTCCGCCGCCAGATGTCGGCGGAGGATCGGTCTTCGCTCGTAGCATTCGGCGCCGAGCTCCAGCATCTCCTCGCGCAATGTCGCGACGTCGGCGCAATCCGGAGATAGAGGCCGGCCGAAGGCGACGGTGACCTTGTAGGGAAAACGCTCTGGCCATTTGGTGAAAAAGCGGCCGCCCCGAAATGAGAAAATAGATCCCCAGAGACGATCCAGCCAGACAGGAACGGCGGGCGCGTCAGACGATGAAGTGATGAGTTGATAGCCGCGCTGGAGTCGCGCTAGCGTGCCCGTCCGGGATAACTGACCTTCGGGGAAAACGCAGACAATTTCCCCACGATCCAAAGCGTCAGCCGCCGCTCGGAGTGCGCGACGCGGCTTCTTTTGATTTATCGGAATGCAACCCGCGGTCTTGAGAATTTGATGGAGCAGTCTTTGCCGATAAAACGTTTCGTCGATGATGAAACGAATCGGACGCGGACATGCGAGCTGCAGCACGATCGCGTCGACCCACGTGATGTGATTGGGCAGCAGCAAACATCCTCCAATGGGTAAACGCGAGGTGCCGAGCACTTCCACCCGGTACACGATTCGACCGAACAGTTTGCCGGTGAAGAAAAGTATACGTTCGGCGAGAGAGCGGTCGGGCATTGTTTAAGGTTTACAATCACACGCTCCGCATCTGCAATCGGCAATTCTGATGTCGGAAGAACTAAAGTCTTCTCACGCACGTCGCTCGCTCGTGCTGTTGGTCGCAATCAATCTTTTTAACTATATCGACCGACAGGTTCTCGCGGCGGTGGAGCCGAATATTCGCGATACCTTTTTTTCGCGCGGCGATGTGAACGCGATGGCGACGACGGGCCTGCTGGGAACGGCATTTCTTGTCACCTACATGATTTCAGCTCCCCTGCTGGGCTGGATCGCGGATCGCTTTTCGCGCTGGATCATCGTCGGTGTCGCGATAGTGCTCTGGAGCCTGGCGAGTGGCGCTTCCGGTCTGGCGACGACGTTCGGGATGTTGCTGCTGATGCGAGTGTTCGTCGGGATCGGCGAGGGCGGATACGGGCCGGCGGCGCCAACGATCCTGGCGGATTTGTACCCGCTCGAAAAGCGGGGACGAATCCTCGCTATTTTTTGCGCGGCGATTCCTGTCGGCAGCGCGTTGGGTTACGTTTTGGGTGGCATCGTCTCCGCTCACCTCGGCTGGCGCTGGGCTTTTTATCTCGTCACGCCGCCCGGTGTTTTGCTCGGCGCGCTCTGTTTCTTCCAACGAGATCCGCGCGCTGCGGCGTCAGGTCGCGGGCAGAAAGCGCAAGCCGGTTTTCGTGAGTATCGCGAACTCTTCCGGACGCGCTCCTATGTTTTCAACTGTCTCGCGCAAACTGCATTCACCTTTGCGATTGGCGGGCTTGGATTTTGGGTCGCCGCGTATTTGCGCTACCGCGGTCAGCCTGATTCCGACAAAGCTTATTTTGGATTGATTACCGTGGTCGCCGGTTTGAGTTCTACCCTTCTCGGAGGTTGGATTGCCGACCGGCTGAGAAGTCGATACGCCGGGTCATATTTTTTGGTATCGAGCATCGGCATGTTACTCGCGTTCCCATTTTTCCTGGCTGCGCTCTACGTTCCTTTCCCGCTGGCATGGGCGTTTATGTTTGTTGCGATCTTCTTCGCTTTCTTGAACACGGGTCCCTCCAACACCGCTCTCGCAAACGTTGCCCGTCCCTCGGTGCGTGCCACCGCTTTCGCGATGAATATCCTGGTCATTCACCTGCTTGGTGACGCGGCGGCATTCCCGGCAATCGGATACATCGCCGGACACTCAAACATGAACGTCGCTTTCCTGGTTGTGTCCGGGATGATGCTGCTCTCGGGATTGTTTTGGCTGATAGGAATCAAGTATCTGGGGGCGGATACCGACCGCATCGAACGCGGCGCCGTTCCAGCATAAAAAAACCGCAGGAGCGATCTCTCACTCCTGCGGTTCTAATTTTACGCAGCGAACTGCGCGTAACTTCCGTTACGGAGTTGCGGTTGGAGCTGCCTCAGCGTCCTCGGAGCCAGCCTTTTCCTTTTTCTTGGCTGCTTTACGCTCAGCCTTATTGGCGTCCATGTTCGAGTCAGATTTGTCTGCGGCTTTATCCGCCTTGGCAGATTTGGCCGATGTTGACGTCGTGGAATCGGTCGATGTTGTCGCCGATGTGCCGGAACCGGTCGAAACGCCAGTCGAACTCTTTAGCGAGGCGCTAGGAGTGCTCGTTGCCTTTACCGCAGCAGAAGCAGACACAGCAGCGCTTGCACTTGGTTTAGGAGTCGATGGCGCAGAAGCGCTCGCGGTTGCAGATGGCATTGCCGACATGCTCGCACTCGGCGAAGCGGAAGGCATCGCGGACATGCTCGCACTTGGAGATGCGGATGACATTGGAGTCATGCTCGCGCTTGCGCTTGGGGCAACTGATGCGCCTGCACTTGTCGTCGCTCCGTAACTACGGGTGGTGCTGCTGCCGAAGCTGGTGCCGCCACCGCCGAGGTTGATGCTTACGCCAACTGCCGGTTGCACACCGTAATAGGAGTAAACGTTGCCTGCGTATCCGGAGGTCGAATACTCGTTGATGCGGTTGTAATCGTAAACAGGAGCATTGTAGATACGCTCGCGTTCCGTGCGGACGGTGACGTAGCTAGGATCTGAGCCGAAGCTGTAAACGCTGTAGGGAACTGCGACGGTTTTTGACGTCGTCGTCGTGGTGCGGCTGCTACCAGTGCTGCCGCCGCTTGGCCCGCCGGTCGAAAGAACAGTGTAGGCCATGCAGCCCGTTTCACGATCGAGCACGACGTCTTTGACAACGCCGACCTCTTCGCCTTTGGAGTCCTTAACTTTCATGCCGACGATTTTACTCGTCTGCACGTAACCAGAAGTACTGGTGTTGGTGGTGCTCTGGGTTTGAGCTTGGAGTGAAGCAGACGCCAAGCCGATAACGGCGAGCGCTGCTCCGTAGATAACAGATTTTTTCATAAGTTTATTTAGAGACGAAATGGGCGCTGCATTATTCAGTGCCCATATCTGGTTCGCGCTCTCTACGCAGGGCGGATGTGCGGAACCTAACGAATGCAGGAATAGCGGGGTTTTAATGCGATTGGAGGTGGACGTCGTACTCGTTTGCAACCCGGAGCGCCTCCTTCCCTTCATCGGCGTACCCGGTGCGAACCAGCAAATCACCTAAAACCGACCAGGTGTCCGCGCGATACCATTGCGTTTGCAGCGTCGAACGCAGCTCGGCAATAGCGGCGGGAACAGCTCCAGTCTCGATCAGAGCACGGATATATCGGCGCTCGATGTCCCAGTCCGGAGGTCCGGTTCGGGAGGCGAGCCGTAGCCGCCGGAGATCGGCTTTGCCACTCTCTTTGTTATCTAGAATTGATAACAACTGCTGGGCGCGTGCTTCGACCACGGAAGATTTGATCGCACGCTCGAGAACACTGCGCGCGCCCACCAAATCGTTTCGCCGCAAACGGACGGCGGCGAGATTCACGAGTGCGAAAGGCTGTTCCGGATCCTTGCGCAACGCCATTTCCAAGAGCTCCTCGGCACGATCGAGATGATTTTCGCCGGATTCGAGCATTGCAAGATTGATCAACATTCTGGGCGAATCTCCGCCGGCCGCGATCGTTCGTTCAAGGAAGGTGCGCTGATCTTTCCAGTCGAAACACCGCACAAAACTTCGGGTGCCGAGGGTGGCTGCAACAAGGGCGGCAATTGCTGCGATAAAAGAAGTGGCGCGTGCCGTCCGCAGCCGTGAGGCGACCTCTGACGAGACTGCGATGAGAAAAAATGCCATCGGAACGTAGAGCCAATGCTCCGCAACGGTCGCATTAAGCCCGAAAAGTCCGCTGAGCGGGAGATAAGCCACGACCGCGCAACCCAGGGAGAAGAAGGCCGCGGAATCGCTACGCCGAATTTTCCAGAGATACCAACCAAACACTGCCGCGATCACTACGCCCGCCAAAGTCTGCAATTCGAGCATGGATGCGTTGGTGATGCTTCCCTCGTTAAATCCGCTCGGATGGGTGGCGACCGTGCGCTCCATGTGCAGGTTTCGCGGCCAGAATAGAATCTTCGAGTATTCGGCTACAGCACGGGCGGCCAGGATGGGCCGAACCAGTGCAGGTGTTGCCGCGTGTAACTGGGGTATCTCGACGCGATCGGCCTGTGCGCGTAACGTAACGTAAACCGTGGCTACTAATGCAGTCGCGACGAGCGCGTAGCGGACTCCACGCCAGTCTCTTCGTATTAGTGTGACGAAGAGCAAAATGGCGGCGAAGACCAGACCACTTTCCTTACTCAATGCTGAAAATAGGACCGACAGCGCGGCGCCGACGTACAATTTAATCGCGTGCTCGCGATCTGATTTGGCTGCTTTAAGTGCGAGGTAGAGCGCGAAAAATCCGAAAGCCGCGGCCAGCGAATCTGCTCGCCCCGAGACGTAGGCTACAACCGCTGAATGCGCAGGGTGAACCGCCCATATCATTGCCGCTGCGATAGCTGACCACCGTCTTCGATCCTCGGTGAGGGCCGAGATGTTCAGGAGCTCCAGAGCGAGCGCGTACACTGCAAGAGCGGCAGCGCAATGGATCAGGATATTCGTGACGTGATACGCGGCTGGGCGAAAGATGAACGCCCAGTATTCCACTGTATAAGTGAGCCGCTGGATCGGCCGGAAAAAGTCCGACGGCGTCGCATCGGTAAAAAGAAAATGCTGCATGCCTTCTGGAATCAATCGCCAGCTGCGGATCAAGGGATCTCGTAAGACCAGCGCGGTGTCGTCCCAGACAAAGCCGTTTTGCACGGCCGGCGCGTAGCTCGCCAGGACGGCGAGAACGATTAAAAGTGGCGCGAATTTTTTCATCGGAAGAAAGCGAAATGTGTAAAGCTAGGGAATGAAGAATCGACGCCTGAAATGGCTTGCGGTGGCGTGTGCGCTTCTCGCGAGCAGCGCGCATGCCGCCGGTGTGTCCGAAGATTGCCGGCAGCTGATCGTGGCCATCGCGCCAGACGCAAATTCGATGCACGGCCGTCTGCAGTTATTCGAGCGAAACGGGTCGGCTTGGGGGCGGACGGGCGATTCATGGCCGGTGCTGTTTGGAAAAAATGGCATCGCATGGGGCACCGGGATAGCAGGGCAGAATGAACCCGGGCCGCGCAAGCATGAACGAGACGGGCGCGCGCCGGCAGGAATTTTTCGTATCGGCAAAATTTACACTTATGATGCGCATCTTCCTGCGGGAGCCGACTATCCATTTCATCAGGTGACAGCTGCTGACGCGTGGGTCGATGACGTCAGCAGTCCTGATTATAACCGGTTCGTTACGATCGCGGATCCGGCAAACCCGCCGCCATGGTTCGAGAAAGGGAAGATGCGGCACAACGATTTCGCTTATCGGTGGCTGGTAGAGATTCGCCATAATTCCGATCCGCCCGTGGCGGGGGACGGCAGCGCCATTTTCTTCCACATCCGCCGCGGGGAGAATCGGCCGACAGCCGGATGCACGACGATGGCGGAGGAAAACCTTGTGCGTCTCATCAGTTGGTTGCGTGCGCCAAAACATCCAAGTTACGTCCTGCTCTCGGAGGAAGAGTATCGGAAGAGAGCGACCGAGTGGCATTTGCCGCCGCCCGAAATTGCGCTGGCGAAGTAGTTTCTCCCTTGGTTGATCGCGGTCAACGTTGCCCTACAGTCGTCGCAGGGAATGATGGCACGACAAGCGAACCCTCTCTCTGAGGAAAATATACGGCGCATCGATACCAAGCGGCGCGCGCCGAAACAGACGCATGGGTTTCAGGTGCACTTCCTCCGCGGAGGCGAAGTCGTCACCAAACTTTTCAGCGATGCAATGTTCGGAGGTATCGAGGGCTCGCGTCGTGCCGCGCGGAAATTTAAGCGCAGCATGATCGGCAACGGGGCGAACGTCGCGAAAGGGAAATCCCTTGCGTCGCGCAGCAAATCGGCGCGCCAACGTTAGTTCAGTCCAGCGCGAAAAACCCGCCAGCATTCCAGGAAGCCGGGCGCAAAATCTTCGGACCGCGCGATAACCCATCCCTTTACCACGTCCATCGGGAAAAAGCCTGCCCATTGGATTTCGGTAGTAGCAATGCGGAATGGCCCGTTATGCCTTCCCGTGTAGATCCGGATAAATTCCTGACCGGTCGCATCCGACGCTGCGAGTTGGCCAATTTCCGTTAGCTGCGCTTCGACTCCGAGCTCCTCCTTAAGTTCACGCGCGGCGGTTGCGTCGTATTCCTCGCCCGCATCGACATGGCCGGCGGCGCTGGAATCCCACTGGAGAGGATGCCGATCCTTGGATGCGGATCGCTTCTGGAGCAGGAGTTCGCCCGCCGCGTTGAAGAGGAGGATGTGGACAGCGCGATGGCGCAAGTTATTCGCATGCACTTCCGTTCGCGGAGCAACACGGAGAACCACATTATTTTCGTTAACCACCGGGAACATCTCCTCCGGCTCGGGGGAGTCGTCAGTCTTCCGAGGAACTTCCTGTTTATTCGTTAGGTTCACCCAATCGGAGAGCGTGAGTTCCTCGGCACGGGCGTTAGGATTGATCTGAATTTCCTCGGCGATTTTAATCCATTCCGGTTCAGGAATCTCAAGCAGTTTGCGCAATTGTTTTCGGCGCTGGGAAAAACCAGCCCGCACCATCCGATTATATTCTGCGCGATCGATCGCCATCGCCTCGCCCGCTCCTCGCGGAGTTAGCCGAATCACCGCGGAATCAATCTCGGGTTGCGGGACAAAAACCGACTGCGGGACCGTGCGAAGCAGCTCAATTCGATAATCGTGCTGAAGGCGTAAAGTCAGAGCGCCATATTGCGGGGTAGTTGCTTTCGCGGCGAGACGTTGCGCCACCTCCTTCTGTAACATCAACACCGCGAGTGATATAGGCGAAGGAAAATCGAGGAACCGCAGCATGATCTGGCTCGCGATGTAATACGGAAGATTCGCGATGAGCTTGACGCTGCGGTGCACGAACAGAGTGCGCACGTCGAAGTCCATCGCGTCCATGTGCGCCACTTGCAGGCGCTTATTTTCTCCAAGGCGTGTTTGCAGGTAATCCGTCAGACGACCATCCTTTTCGATCGCCAGGATGGTTGCGCCTTTATCGAGAATGCACGTGGTCAGGGCGCCGAGACCGGGACCAATCTCGACGATGAAATCGTCCGAACGCACATCTGCCGACTCGACGATTGCGCGGGCTATATTTTGGTCGTGGAGAAAATTTTGGCCGAGAGAACGTACTGGCGAAACACGGATCTCCTGGAGCGTTGCCTTGAGTTCGGAAAGCTTCACGCGACCGCTCTAAGGTGCGCGAGAGACTCACACGGTTGTTCACAACTCATGTGAACAAAATGCGCTGGAAGGGCCGATTTGTTCACAAGTTATTCACTATGATTCCGAGTCACGCGACGGAGCGTATTGGGCGCAGATCGCTCGCCATTTTCGAGATAAGTGGGCTTCGATTTCCGCTTCCGGCTGGTGAGGTATGTTCGGCGAGCGTCTCGGAGCGACACGCCATCAATGAAATAAACCGAGGCAGCCCTTCCTATCCCGTAGGTTCCGCCGGCTGCGATCATCCCGCAGACGACGTTGCCCCACCCGGGGATGAACTTCAAGACCGCCCGCGCCCCTTCGCGGAGCAACATGCCAGCGCCGACATTTACTCCCAGGGTGGCGACAAACTCAGTCGCTGCGCGCAAACTTCGGTCCCGGCCACTCACATACATAATGCCCGAAACCATCAAAAGTTGCAGCGTGGTCAGAATCGGCAGGTCAGCCAGAGGGATCGGTTGCGCGCCAATCGCGCCGCAGATCACGCTGGCGGATTTTGTGAGGGTTTGCGCGATCTCATTCTGAGCCACTTGGTCGCCGGAAATCCGGATCATCTCCACTCGGGCCTCGTTCGGGACTCGACGGCTGATGGCCGAACAAAATCGTTTGGATTCCGCCACCGGATCTTTGGAAAAATCAAACGTCGCCGCAATCCGGTTATCGCGAGGAGTTGTTTCGCTCGGATCCGGTAAAATCTTCGCACTCTTGGGCGGATTGAGGTTCACGGCGAGGATAGGGCTGGCTGGCGTGGCAGACCCGAAAAGATCGAGGCAACTAGCCAGGCTGTCGGTGGCACGCTTCCGCTTTACTCGCCCTGCACGGAAGTCGTCCACGCAGACGATAATATCCGGGGCGGAATTCTGCACTTCCTCGCGCGTATCCGCCGCGGCCACCGGATCGACCCCGCGCGCATCGAGTAACGAAACGCTGCCGCGATCGCCTATCTGCCAATTTTCCCAACGATGAATGTGAGTCGCGATCGCAGATTGGCCGGCATCCTCAGGCATCCCAAAGAGCGTAGCGACGATTTCGTGGAGCGGCTGATCAGGCAATCCGCAGATCAATAGGCGCGCGGGGCGCTGCCGCAGAAAAAGCTCTTTCAACGGAGTGATCTCGCGCAGCACGGGCCGCTGGATCGCATCCGGCAGCCTGTGCAAAACGTTTTCCAGCCGTTCGACGACGTGAAGCAACAACGAGGGATTCATTTTATGGGCGGCGAATGAGTTGGAGTCGAGGTGCACCGCCATTATAGAACAACGGTATGGATTTGAACGTGGAAATTCTCTCACGCGCCGCGAATGAAGCGCGCGGTCTGGCGATGGATGCGGTCCAAACTTCGCAATCGGGACATCTCGGCCTGCCGCTCGGCTGCGCGGAAATGGGCGCGGTCCTTTACGGCAGCGTCTTGAAACAAAATCCCGATCAGCCGCGCTGGATCGGCCGCGATTACTTCGTTCTCTCCGCCGGGCACGGCAGCATGATGCTTTACGCGTGGCTGAACATCAGCGGCTACGACGTCTCGATCGATGACATCAAGGCCTTCCGCCAATTGCATAGCAAGACGCCGGGGCATCCGGAGTTTTTCGAAACGCCCGGAGTTGAATGCACGACGGGCCCGCTCGGGCAGGGAGTGGGCAACGCGGTAGGTCTCGCCGTCGCCTCGAAAATGGCGGCTGCTCATTATAACACCGATGAGCATCGCATCTTTGATCAACATATATTTTGTCTGGCGGGCGACGGCTGCCTGCAGGAAGGAGTCAGCGCGGAAGCGAGCGCGTTCGCAGGCCATTTTGGGCTCGATAATCTCATTCTGATTTACGATTCCAATGCGATCACGCTTGATGCGATGGCGACCGCCACGCAAAGCGAAGACACCGGGAAGCGCTACGCCGCGTATGGCTTCGATGTACAGGAGATCGCTGGAAATGACATGCAGGCGTTCCTCGACGCAGTGAATATCGCGAAGGAACGCGATAACGGAAAACCGCAGTTCATCATCGCGCATACCCTGGCGGGGAAGGGGATTCCGGAAGTCGCCGGAACCGCGAAAGCCCACGGGGAGGCGGGCGCAAAGTTTGTGGAAGCGGCGCGCAAAGGTTTGGGTTTGCCGGACGAGAGATTCTTCGTTTCACACGAGACGCGCGAGTATTTCGCCGGCCATAAGAAGCAACTCCTCGACGGTTTTTCGCGGTGGGAGAAAACATGGAGAGCCTGGCAAAAAGCGAATCCCGAGAAAGCCCGGGAACTCGATGACGCCATCGACAAGAAAGTGCCAGCCGATCTCCTTGCGAGCGTGCCGGCTTTTCCAGTCGAGGCAAAACTTGCCACGCGAAAAGCGGGGGGGGACGCGTTGCAGGTCATCGCGAAAGCGATGCCGATGCTTATGAGCGGCAGCGCTGACCTCCACGGGTCTACCCTAAATTACATCGTCGATGGCGGTGACTTCACCGCGGAAAATTCGCTTGGTCGCAATATCCATTTCGGAATTCGGGAACACGGCATGTGCGCGATCATGAACGGCATTGCTTACCATGGAGTTTTTCGCGCATCGGGAGCCACGTTCCTCGTTTTTTCCGATTATTGCCGCGCATCGATTCGATTAGCCGCTCTGGCGAAGCTTCCGAATATTTATATTTTCACGCACGACTCGATCGGCGTTGGCGAAGATGGGCCGACCCATGAACCGGTCGAGACCGTGAGCGGACTGCGGGTGATTCCGCAGCTCGACGTAATTCGGCCCGCCGATCCCGAAGAAACGGCAGCCGCGTTTGCTGCCGCTGCGCAGAAAATCGACGGACCAACGTTACTGGCTCTTACTCGCCAGGCTGTGCCGATGCTGAACGAGATCGACGTGCAAACGCGTCGCGCAGGCGTTTACAAAGGCGGCTATATCGCGAAGCGAGAATCCGATACGCTCGAGCTAATTCTTTTATCTTGCGGCAGTGAATTGCAGCACGCGCTCGCCGCCGCAAAAGAGCTTGGAACAGGAACGCGCGTGGTTTCGATGCCCTGCTTCGAGCGATTTGAGCGGCAGGATGAGAGTTATCGTGAAGAAGTGTTGCCGAAATCCTGCAGAAAGCGTGTCGCGATTGAAGCGGGCGTCCCGGACACCTGGTATCGTTACGTCGGTCTCGACGGACGAGTGATTGGGTTGCACAGATTTGGTCTGAGTGCGCCCGGTCCGCTGGTCATGAAAGAGTTCGGCATCACAGCCGAGAATGTCGTAAAAGTCGCGCGCTCGCTTTAAGGTTGTCATCCCGAGCGAAGCCGAGGGACCCCGCTGCTTACCGAGCGACGCCGTCGATACTCCACGGGGTCCCTCGGCTTCGCTCG
>JBBQHM010000021.1:0-27129 GCA_038323965.1 Chthoniobacterales bacterium
CGAGGGTTGGGCACTTTACGCGGAAGAGCAGGGGAAGGAGATCGGGTTCTATAAAGATCCGGTGTCGGACTACGGCAGGTTGAACTCGGAACTATTTCGTGCGGTACGGCTGGTGGTCGATACCGGCATTCACGACAAGAACTGGAGCCGCGAGAAGGTGATTGAGTACATGCACGTCAACGATGCCAACGACGCGATGGCCCAGACCGAAGCGGACCGTTACATCGCGTGGCCGGGACAGGCGCTGGCCTACAAGATGGGACAGCTAACGATTCGTAAGTTGCGTGACGAAGCGAAGACGGAGCTCGGGCCGAAGTTCGATATCAAGGCCTTCCATGATGAATTACTGAATGGCGGCGCCATGCCGCTGGATCTGCTGCAGGAGCGGGTGGAGAAGTGGATTAAGAAAAGGAAGTAGAAACGCGCAATGGTGAGTCGCGCAGGCGCGCTCATTGGAGCGTGACAGCAGCTTAGAATAGGATCAGGATCCGGCGATGATACGCGCACTTCTCATTCTTGTTGCACCCGCTGCCGGTGGTGGCAACGGCCAGGTGTGGGTAAATACGGAGTCGCATGTGTATCATAAGGAAGGCTCGCGCTTCTATGGAAAGCCGAAGGCGAAGAAGCCGTGGAGGGCTGCTCTGCCTCCGTGACAAGGGTAACCCGCAACAGCGGTTACTTTTTGGTCAGGCCGAGGAATAAAGAGATCGCGCCCACTAGTAGGTTCAGGACGGCGACGGCCTGGTTGACGTTGAGCAGCTTCACGATCAGCTCTTTCGGGCCCGGAACGAACCAGAGTCCGCCGACGCCCAGAAGCAGCAGGCCGAGGAAAACGCAGAAGCCGCGGGCGCGCGCGTTCCAGCCGAGGTAGAGGGCGATGAGGCCGAGCGCAATATGGATCACACCGTGCAGCACGTTTCCGGTTAGGACGACAAAGACGACTGGACGGAATAGCTCCCAGATGCCTTCGATGACGAGGAAGAGGCCGATGACAAGCGCGAATCGATCGCTGAGTGATTTGTTGTTCATACGGATGAAATATACCTGCGATCTCAAGCAGGCTAGAATAATGAAGGGGAGTAGCGGCGCGTTATAATCTCGGGAAGCGACTAAGCTTCGCTAGTCGGCAAGACGTTGTAGTGCGGCGATCATCTCAGGACTTCTTTCTCGCAGGGCAGCCCGATGGATGCTAGCGAGGCGCGCGATAAGACGAGTACCGCGCGGCGTGAGTTGCAGGTGCACTTCCCGCCGATCATGCGACGCGGTATGACGGGTGATCAGTTTACTTTTTTCGAGTTTGTTCACGCAGGCTACGGCCGTGTGATGGCGCACCTGGAGGCGATCGCTGAGAGCCGCGATCGACATCCCGTGCAGGCCTTTGAAGGTCTTCAGGGCGAGCAGCGCCTCATACTGTTCCGAAGTGATGTTCGCTTCGCTGGCGAGGATGTCCCTGCTAAATCGTAGAAACTTCCGCAGCGCGTAGCGAAAGGCGGCGAGCGAGGCGTATTCATCCGCTTCGAGCGGATCTAGAGGGGCGGCCCGTTTAACGGACATATATCGAGCGACGATACATTGGCATACCGGATGTTTTATTCTTTATTACCATGAAACTACACCGTCACTTACACCGCGGATTTACGCTTGTCGAAATCATGATCGTGGTTGCGATCATTGCCCTTCTCGCTGCCATCGCAGTGCCGGGATTTCTCCGGGCCCGTAAACGTTCGCAGGCGAGTCGCATTCTCAACGATCTTCGTTTGATCGACGCTGCGGTAGACCAGTATGCGATTGAAACGAGCAAGACGACTGGCTCCGTGGTAACGACGGTTGACTGGACAAACTACCTCAAAAAAGACACGACACTCTACACGACCGCAGCCGATATTTTCGGGAACGGTTACGGCCCACAGACAGTGGACTTGCTCCCGAAGGCTCCAGCGAGCGCCTACAATGCATTGTCGGACGTGGCGGACACTTCATTCTGGTCGCCCTACGGTCACTTCTAAGCAGATAGAGAAGTGCTGCTACGGATTGGGTTGTCCCGGTCCGTAGACCAGTAGCTTCATGGTATCTGGTATTATCGTCGGACGCGCTGGCGATGAACCTGGTGGCGGGGCAGGGGCAGGCTGGAATTGCGCCGTCGGCAGATAAATGCGGCGAGTCTGCGGATCGAGCGCAATCGTCCGCGCACCGCGCTCGGTCTTGAGCGTTTGTACAATAGTAAGCTTCTCCGGAGTCTCTTCCTTCGCGATAGTGACGGATCCTTCTCCGCAGGAGGCGAAGGCGAGCTGAGTAGAGCTATCGAAGGCGCAGCCATCCGCGCCGGGCGCGATCGACACGGAGCTGACTACTTTGCCGGAATCAGTATCGAGCATCACCATGACCTTCCGGCAGGTAGCGAACAAACGATGATGCACGGCGTCGAATGCGATCCCGCTAGGCTCTTCGCCGGGAGCCAGTGGCCAGCGCGCCACAATCTCATGAGTCGCAGTATCGATCGCGGCGACTTCGCTTTTGTCTTCAATATTGACGTAGGCCCTGCCAGCGGTTGAATCGAGCGCAGCGAATTCCGGACTACCCCCGAGCGGGATAGTGCTTACGACTTTCGTGCTTTTCGCATCGATAACGGTGGCGGAGTTCCCTTTGTGATTGAATACGTAAACTTCGCTGTGCTTTGGGTCGTAGACCATCGCGTCGGGACTTTCGCCGGTCTCGACTTTGCCTGTGGTCTTGAGCGTTTGCAGGTCAACCACGCTAACCTTGTTTTCGTTGCCGTTTGAGGAAAAGCCGCGCTGGAGTTCGGGCGCGATGACGAAGGCATGGACGCCGGGTGTATCCGCAATCTCGCCGAAGACGGTATTCGTCCCGGTATCGACAACGACCACTTTGAGGGCGTGCGAAACGTAAACGCGATGAGCGCTGGCGTCGGTTTCCAGGATATCCCAGCCGCCTTCGCCACCGATTGGAATTTCCGCGACGGGTCGATAGAGCTGAGACTCGTCCGCGTGAAGAAGGCGCAATGAAGTCAGGCAGAGGAGCGTGAGTAAAATGCTGGTTCGCATGAACTCTCATACGATATTTGCGCGCTTTGCGCATCTTCGTTGGAACGAGCGAGGCTTTGGCTGTGCAGCAGCTCCGAATGCGTATATTGCGCGCGATGAAACGTCATGTTGCCCTGATCATCCTGCTGTTCGCACTGGTCCCCTCGCTCGTCTGTGCGCGCGATGCGCGCGAACAGGCCCGCATCGACTTTCTGCTACGGTCGGTGGAAACCTCCAGCGGGGTAAAATTCATCCGCAACGGCAGTGAGTATGAGGGGGCGACGGCCGCGAAGCATCTTCGCTCGAAGCTTTCCTACGCGGGCGACCGCCTGAAGACGGCGGAGCAGTTTGTGAAGTACTGCGCTTCCGAGTCGTCCTTCACGCACCAGAAATACAAGATTCGGGAGGCGGACGGTACGACGACGGACTCCGCGACTTATTTCGCGGCGAAGCTGAGGGAGTTCGATGGCGGCAAACATTAAGGGCGCGCGACTAGCCGGCTATCACTTTTCCAATGGCCTACCCACGCGCTACTTTCACTATTAATCTCTCGGTAATCCTGAGTGCGGGTTTCCTGACCGGCTGCGCAACTCACGAAGGGAAAAAAGTGACGCGGGAGGTAGCTCCGCTCTACTCTGCGGCCTCACCGGAGTTTCGGCAGGCTGCTGGTTCGCTGCTAGGGGGTAACTTCGTCGCCGGAAATAGCATCCAGACGCTGGTTAATGGGCGGGAGATTTTCCCGGCGATGCTGCGCGCGATTCGTTCGGCGCAGAAAACCATCGACTTCGAAACCTATGTGATGTGGGACGGTGAGATCGCTAAGAAGATGGCGGAGGCGCTGGCCGAGCGGGCGAAAGCTGGTGTGACGGTAAACGCGATCCTCGATGCGCAGGGCACGTTCAAGATGGGAAGCGAGAACCTGGAGCAACTTCGGACGGCAGGCGTGCATGTGGTGAAGTATCATTCGATCCTCTGGCTTGATCCTCGACGCTTCAATAATCGTAGTCATCGCAAGCTACTCGTTATCGATGGGAAAGTAGCGTTCGTCGGCGGAGTAGGGATTGCGGATGTATGGCTTGGCGATGGTGAATCGCCGGAGCATTGGCGGGACAATCACTACCGTGTCACCGGACCGGTGGTAGCGCAGTTACAGGCGGTATTCATGGATAACTGGCTGAAGACCCAGGGCGAAGTGTTGCACGGGCCGGAGTATTTCCCGCCGCTGGCGCCGACGGGATCTTATACCGCGCAAGCTTTTAAGAGCTCACCACGCCAGGGCGATATGGATATTCATCTCATGTACTTGCTGGCGATTGCCTCGGCGCGGCACAGTCTATTAATAGAGAATGCCTACTTTCTACCAGACGACCTGATGCGGAAGGAATTGGTGAACGCGGCGAAACGCGGCGCCAAGATAGAGATCGTAGTTCCGGGCGAGCATATCGACCAGAAAGCGGTGCGCGCGGCCTCGCGGAAACATTGGGCCGAACTACTAAAGGCCGGGATTAAGATCTACGAATACCAGCCCGCGATGACGCATGTGAAGCTCATCATCGTGGACGGAAAATTCGTGTCGGTAGGGTCAGGTAACCTCGATCTGAGGTCCATCCGGCTGAATGACGAAGCCAACATGAACGTGCTCGATTCTGGCTTCGCCGCGCAGCAGACGCGCCTCTTCGAAGCGGATAAGCGGCGTTCACGCGAGGTCCGGTTGAATGAGACGGGCGGTTTGATTTTTGCCCATCCGCTGCAGCAAGCGGCCAGCGTGATTGCACCGGAATTGTAAACTCGCAACAAGTGAGGTGCGGCGGCGCGCCTGTTGAACATCCGGCAGGTTTGTGACGACCTTAGCTATTGCGGGAATCTCGGATATAGTGCGCAATGGCCAACACCTCCGGTAAGTCTTTCTCGCGGCGCGCTCCTGATATTATCACGGAGGAATTAGTGGCGGCGTTCACCACCAAGTCGTCATTTGAATTCAAGCCGCTCTTCGAATTGATTTTTGCCAATCTTCGGGTGCGGAATGCTGCCAGCGGGGGCGAGGAGATGCTGCGCCTGCGCGCCTACGAGAAACTGCAGAGCCTGGTCGATAGCGGCGCGGTCGTAAAAACGATAACCGGTGTCGTTAAGAAATATAAAGGGGTCTCGGCACAACTACTTGTTCTCAGCGGCGAGTTGAAGATATTGCGCATGGAATGGAGCGAGAAATGTATCGCGGCCGCGGCCGCAGCAGCTTGATTTAAGCTTTGGCTAAACCGAATTACTCCGGCGAGAAACGCCGCAAAGAACTGCAGAAGCAGCGCAAAAAAGAAGAGAAGAAGCAGCGCAAGCTTGAGAACGCTTCCGGTGCTTCAGCCGAGAATAGCGAACAGGAAGATACGCCCGAGGCTCCAACTCAGGTCTAGCAGTCGATGCAGAGATGGTCCGATGACCATCTTCGCTTTTGGAGATAGTTTTGCGTAGCCGGAAGTTCACACGGCCACGCCGACTAACGCCGCCGAAGCGAGTGAGTGCATGCATTACTTCGCCGCGGTTCTTTTTTTCTCATTTTAATTGGTGTCGCCGTCCCATTAACGACGTTTGCCAGGCACACTTCGCGGTCGAAACACGGCTCCGGTCACGCTTCGCCCGCCAGGGATCAGCGCAGTCCCGCTGAGATCGAAGCAGCCACGCGACTCCAGGTTTTCCTCGATCGCGCAAACTTTAGCCCGGGGCGTCTCGACGGCCGGCTCAACGAATTAACATTGCGAGCGCTCATGCTCCTTCGTCAGTCCCGCGGCGAGCCGGCTCCCGGCGAAAAGCCTGACCTCAACGGCTTGGACCTCGCGAGTGTCGGCGCGGTATTTGTTCTCTATAAAGTAACCGATGTTGACCTTCAGCCCGTCGGTCCGCTTCCGGTAGATGTCGCGGCGCAGGCGAAGCTAAAGTTTCTGCCTTATCGCGACGCTGCTGAAGCGATTGCGGAGAAGTTTCACTGCGACCCGAAGTTTCTGGAGCAATTGAATCCCGGCAAAACTAAAGCGATCAAACCCGGCGACGAACTTCAGGTACCGAATGTTGAACCTTTTGACCTGGGACAGGTGAAGGATATCAAGCCGGGCAGCGATCTCGCTCTCGGGAAGGCGGCGAATGAGGTAGGAGACCAGGAGGAACCAGCGGGAGCCGCGGCCGATCAGCCAGCCGGTGCCGGATCGGCGGTGAAGGTACGAGTGGACACGAAGATCAGTGCACTTGGGGTGTATGAAGGCGACAAGCTAATCGCGGCTTACCCAGTGACCATCGGGGCCGCCCAGACTGCGTCCCCCATTGGCGACTGGAAAGTGCGCGGCGTGGCAAAGTTGCCTACTTTTCGTTATGACGAAGCGATGCTTAAGCGCGGTGAGCGAAGTAGCAAATTCCATATGTTACCCCCGGGCCCGAATAGTCCGGTCGGCGTGATTTGGATCGCGCTCAATAAGAAAGGGATCGGGCTGCATGGAACCGCGACGCCGGAATCTATTGGCGGGACGGGAAGTCATGGATGTGTACGCCTTTCGAACTGGGACATTGTCAGACTGGCCGCGAAGGTAAAGGGCGGCGTGCCCGTTTCGATTCACTAAGGCTGCAATGCATTCTGCGTTCTTTGCGCGGCCAGGTGGCGTGCCTGCGCCATGACGGATCCCGCGCTCCTAGTGCTAAATGGATCTGTCCGCGCGGCGAGTCCGCCGGCCTTCATCATGCGAGCGGTCCATGTATCGCACGTGTTGAAGAGGTAGTATTTGCCACGCGCCGGGTAGAAACGGCTTGTTTCGCCGTAAAGACCATCGCGGATTTCGCGGACCTCGCCGCGGGCATCGAGATCGAAGCTATTTCCAAGCGAACGACAGAGATTATCGAGTTCGGTCCGCGTGCACGGGACTTCCACGATTGCGCTCCAGGGTAAAGCCTTGGTAATGGGCGCCTGCAATCCAACCACATGCAGGACGCTGGGACCGGGCGACAGGACGGCGTCAACGGCCATGGCCACGCCGGGTCTGGCTGCGGTGTAGAACTTGCGATCGCCCCAACTTATTTCGAGATAGCGATAACGAGCGAACGTTCGATCGGTGATGCCGCGTGGCCATAGCCCCGCGCGAATAAATCTTCGTTCAATAATAATGCTGGTGTGCCATCCATGGCTCCCAACATAAAAACGGCGATCCCATGATGAATGAGCAGAAGCGCCCAAAGCGGTAGCCGCGCTTACGAGAGCGCCCAGCAGTGCTATAACTACGAGGCGAACGACGAAGGCCAAGGAGCGTGGTGTCTATCAAAAATCATGTGAACCAACGGATCCCACGGAAGGTCCCGTTGAACTTCCGGGAACAAGGAGACCGTACCCACCCGAAATGACCCGCCGGATCGATTCGCCGGTTTCCGGATCGTACTGCAGAGGGGCATCGTGAATACTCTGGCGAAGCTCAAACCGTCGCGCCGGCCGCGCCGAATCGGTCGTTTCGTAAACGTAGGTCGGCATCCATCACACTACACCTCGAACGCGCCTTATGCGTCGGCTATTCACTGGTGCGATGCCGCCCGCTCAGCGACATAACTTTCCAGTGTCATTCGAGCAGTTCCCGGCGATAGTGTGGGACGTTTCCTGCTACGACCTCCCGCGTGTTGCTCATGTGACGAGGCGATTTATCGGAGCTGCGACCGTCATTAAATTTATGAATTCACAACTTCTGTACGCAGCCGCCAAGGTCATCCCGAGTCAGCAAATTCTTGTTAACGTCGTGAGCCGCCGGGTCCGCCAGCTTTGCATGGGACATCGTCCGATGGTGGAATTCGCCCCAGGTTTGCGCGAGGCGGACATCGCTCTCCTTGAGATCATCGAGAAAAAACTGACGTGGGAGTCAACGGGTGTCCCGACCGCGGCGGTTGGGGACGTGGTCCCGTTCCCGGCCGTTTCGGCCGGTAAGAAAAAAGCGACTTAGTTTCGCCCGCTCGGTCGGTCAGCTAAACCGGCCCTCATTAAAAATCTCCAGCCAGATCAGGGCGCCAGCGCCACCGGCAAGATTTAGGACGGGCACAAACGCAAGAAGGCATGCGGCGCGGTAATGTTTGCGCGCGTAAAATATCCACGGAACAGCGATCGATAGAATACTGGTGACGGGCAGCGTCAGCGCGCACACGAAAAGCAGAATGGTCGCGGGGTTTTTTTCCGACCCCGGGGCATCGAAGAGAAATACGGACGTGAGCGCCAGCGCCAGCCCGCCGAACCCGACCAGACAGAGCACTGCGGTCGATACAATGAGGAACTTGCGTGCGCGTTCTTTAGTCATGCCGAGACGGCTCGTTGCGGACGAGCGATTTCCTTGAATATATCCGCTCCGATTTCAAACGAATGCAAGCGCGCAGCGTGATCGTAAATTTGAGAAACAGCGATGATCTCATCCGCTGCGGTAGCGCGCATAATTTCCTCGATGCGATCGCGAATCGTGGTCTTTGAGCCGACCACGGCGTAGCGCGTTCGACCTTCCATGGCTTCACGCTCAAGAGCAGTCCGCCACAGACCATTCATGGTATCCACGGGCGGCGGCAGTTTGCCCGGATTTCCGCGTATTAATCCAAGACCCATGAGTTGGGCGGAAGTGAAGATTCTGCGGGCTTCTTCGTCGGTGTCAGCCGCATACAATCCAATCCCTACGATAGCATGAGGCTCACGATACGGAGGCGACGGCTGGAAGTTATCGCGATAAAGCTGCAACGCCGCGTCGAGATAATCTGGCGCGAAGTGCGACGCAAAAGCGAAGGGCAGGCCGAGCTGTGCGGCCAGCTCTGCGCTAAACAGGCTGGAACCTAATAAGTACAGAGGCACACGCAGTCCGTCGCCAGGAACTGCACGGACGCGCCTCCCCGGTCCATTCGCCTCGAAGTAGGATTGTAACTCACGTACATCCTGCGGAAACCTATCGGCGGTCTCGACGGCGGAACGCCGGAGTGCTCGTGCCGTGCCCTGATCCGTGCCGGGTGCCCGACCGAGGCCGAGGTCGATCCGACCGGGATACAGTGACTCCAAGGTTCCGAATTGCTCTGCGATAACCAGGGGCGAGTGATTCGGAAGCATTATCCCTCCCGAGCCGACGCGAATCGTCCGCGTAGCGCCGGCCACGTGTCCGATCACGACCGCCGTCGCGGCACTCCCAATCCCCGGCATGTTGTGATGCTCCGCGAGCCAGTAGCGATGGTAGCCCCAGCGCTCCGCATGTTTCGCCAGGTCGACGGAATTGGCAAAGGCCTCGGCGGCATCACCCGCTTCGGTGATTGGCGAAAAATCGAGCAGCGAGTAAAGAATCATCAGGGGCGTGCGACTCGTTTTGATCGCCGGTTAAATCGACTTTTCAAATGCGTTCGGCGTGCGAGTGGTGAATCGTGAAACGAGTAAATTGTTCGTCAACTTTCCGACACATCTCGCCTCGTGGCTAGGAGAGGATTTGCGATGGAGTGGATTCGACGATTTCATCTTTATCTTGGCTGCCTCTTTGCGCCGGCCCTGATTTTCTTTGCGGTCAGCGGGACCTGGCAACTCTATCGCCTGCATGACACGAAAGAGGATGGCAGTTATGTCGCGCCTCCGCCGCTGGAGATTTTGTCGGCAATCCACATGGACTCGCATCTTCCCGGGAAACAGGCCTCGGCCTACACGCCGTTCCGCACCTTCTCTACGCTGGCAGCGATCGGCCTTGTAATTTCAACCTTGCTCGGCGTGCTGATGGCGTTTCGCTTCTCGAGAAGTGCGATTACGCCGGTAATTTGTCTTTTCGCCGGGGTGGCGCTTCCGCTAACGATTCTTTACATCTACCGATGATATTGCATCGAAACGCAGCCATTCTCGGTCTCCGGTCGGTCGTCACGTAACGATTTAACGGAAGTTGTAACGGAATGCTGGCGCTCGGCGAACGGATTTGTATGATATCGCGCAAATGGTGAAAGGCTTGATTAACGAATTTAAGAATATCCGCGTATTACCGAGCGGTTACCAGGTCTCGATGGTGCGCGAGGGCACGGAATTCAGCAGGCATTTCGCGGGGCATTCCAAGCAGAGTCTCAAGCTCGCTTCGGAATATCGCGACATGCTCCTGGATACGTTGCCATCGAAGAGGCGGCAGGAAATTCCGCCGCGAATTTTGCGCGCATGTGGCTTCGAACGTCCGGTGGTCGGGGTTCACCGGAATCTCGACCGGCAGTATTACAGCATCAGCTTCCGCGATCCCAAAACCCGTAAGTTCCGCATGAAATCATTTACGTGGGGACCGAAAACACCCGAGCTAAAGGCTTATCAGGCTGCGGTCCGATTCCGGCGGCAGCTGGTTGGACCGGCGCAGAAAAAAAAGAAGTAGCGGCGGCGCGCCATCCGCCGCTGCGGCGATGGCGAAAGAGTTCGAGAGATTGCCTTGCGGTTCACTTGCAGTTCAACGGGCGCGTTTTATAGAAACGGATGTCCGAACACAAAGTGTCGTTGCAGTGGGCGCGGGGCGATTCCGAATTTTCGTATCAAAAGTACCCGCGCGATCATACCTGGAGCTTTGACGGCGGTCACACGATGACTGCGACCGCCGCGCCCGCCTATCTCGGCAATCCGGCGAACGTCGATCCGGAGGAAGCGTTCGTGGCCTCGCTTTCCAGCTGTCACATGCTGACTTTCCTGGCCATCGCGTGTAAGCAAAAATTCGTGCTTGAGAGTTATGCTGACGAGGCAGTCGGGTACATGGAGAAAAACGCCGAAGGGAAAATGGCGATCACGCGGGTCGAGCTGCATCCGAAGATTACATGGGGCGGCGAGAAACCACCGACCGCGGAAGAGTTGGAAAAGATTCATCACGCCGCGCACGACAACTGTTTTATCGCGAATTCGGTGAAGACCGAAGTCACGGTGCTGAACTGAGGCGGCGTACGGACTGAGTGCGCCCGTTCCCGATCTCTAATTGGCGCACCGCTTCAAAATGAGCACCCCGAATGACACGCAGCGGATGGAGAGAATTGTCAGCTTGTGCAAGCGCCGCGGCTTTATTTTCCAATCCAGCGAGATCTATGGGGGATTGAATGGCGTCTGGGATTACGGTCCTCTCGGCACCGAGCTAAAACGTAATCTTAAGGACTATTGGTGGCGCGCCATGGTCCGGGATCGCGATGACGTCGTCGGCCTGGACGGGTCGATTCTCACTCATCGCGCAGTGCTCAAGGCGAGTGGGCATGAGGATACTTTCAGCGATCCCATGGTTGACTGTAAGACCTGCAAAGCGCGGTTGCGGGCCGATCAACTCCCGGAGAAAAACGGAGCGCCGCAATGTCCGAACTGCGGCGGCAAAGAGCTCACTGAAGCGCGTCCCTTCAACCTCATGTTCCGCACGAACATGGGGGCAACCGAAGACGAAAATTCCATCGCCTATCTCCGACCTGAGACCGCGCAGTCCATCTTCGTCCAGTTTAAAAACGTGTTGGATACCTCGCGCAAGAAGCTCCCGTTCGGTATCGCGCAAATTGGCAAAGCGTTTCGCAACGAGATTAATCCGCGAAATTTTACGTTTCGGTCCCGCGAATTCGAACAGATGGAGCTCGAATATTTCTGCCGGCCGGAGCAGGGGATGGAGCTGCTTGAATACTGGAAGGAAGAGCGCCTCCGGTTCTATGAGAATATCGGGATTCCGCGCGACCACCTCAATGTCCTGACCGTGCCCGATGCGGATCGCGCCTTCTATTCCAAGGGCACCTACGATATCGAATATGCCTTTCCTTTCGGGATGCAGGAACTGGAAGGCGTGGCTTACCGGACGGATTACGATCTCACCCAGCACAGCAAGGGTAGCGGCAAATCTTTGGAATATTTCGACGACGAAACGAAGGAGCACTTCGTTCCGCATGTCATCGAGCCGAGTGCAGGAGTCGATCGGACCGTGCTGGCCCTGATCTGTGAAGCGTTTGCGGAGGAAACCGTGACTGACGAAAAAGGTAAATCAGAGACGCGTACTGTGCTGAGGTTTCATCCCCGCATGGCACCGGTCAAAGTGGGTGTATTTCCGCTGCTGAAAAATAATCCGCAACTCGTCGCGAAGGCTCGCGAAATCCAGACGCTCTTACGGCCGCACATGAGCGTGTTCTACGATGAGACGGGCGCGATCGGCCGGCGCTATCGACGGCAGGATGAAGTCGGAACGCCGTTCGGAATCACAGTCGATTTCGAAACCTTCGGGGAGAAAGAGGAATCGCTGCGCGACACCGTGACGTTACGGGAGCGCGATTCCATGAAGCAGGAAAGGGTGCAGATCTCCGATCTCCTAGCGACGCTTCTACCGCGCCTGACCTAATTCGGTCGGCGGGCGGATTGCGGGAGCTCGCAAATCGTCGGAGCCGTCATGTCTAAATGAAGTGCTTCCTGCGCGACGCGTAGAAAATGATCGGGCATGTCCGTCAACGCGACGTGCAGCAAATTGTCCGGTGCACTTTGCGCCGTAATTTCCCGTTCAGTCAGGAGTGCGCGCAATGCCAACGCGGAATTCTCCGCCGAATCAACGAGCGTTACCGACTCCCCGACCACTCGCTGAATGGCGTCGCGCAGAAGCGGATAGTGGGTGCAACCCAGGACGAGCGTATCGATTTTCGCGTCGAGCATTCCCTGCACATATTTGCGGATCACGCTCTCGGTGACCTCGCTCTCGACCCAGCCTTCTTCAATTAACGGCACCAGTAGTGGACACGCGAGGCTAGTGACCTTGATGTCCTGACGCTGCGACTTGATCGCGATTTCGTAAGCGCGGCTGTTAATCGTCGCGCGGGTTCCGATCACGCCGATATGTCCGGTCCTGGTGGCAGTGATCGCAGCAGCAGCGCCGGGTTGAATCACTCCGATGACCGGAATCAGCATTTCTTGCTGAAGCACTTCGAGGGCAAGCGCCGACGCGGTGTTGCAAGCCACCACAATCGCTTTGCAGTTTTCCGCCGCGAGAACAGTCGCAATCTCCATCGCATAACGCTGGACCGTCGCCTGACTTTTCCCGCCGTACGGAACGCGGGCGGTGTCGCCAATGTAAAAAATAGATTCGTTAGGCAGCAGGTCACGAATCGCGCGAGCGACCGTCAGCCCGCCAATCCCGGAATCAAACACCCCGACGGGTCGGGCGGATGAAGACTTATGGTCCTGCGCGGATGGAGAGGGATGGCTCATCGATTTTGGTGGGCGCGGGAGGAGTATCGTCGCGTAGCGGTTCGGTAATCGATCGTTCGTGTGCCGGCAAACTGCGCCTGGCCGAGGCGAATGTTGCGCCATTCGAGCGCAGATTGACAACCGCGTTGTAAGTTTTAATTCCGTCCGCGAACGCCGCAGCAAGTTGCTGACGATACTGCGCGGTGGCTATTTTCTGGCCTTCGACCGCGTCGCTGAGGAAACCGCCCTCGACCAGAATGGCAGGTATTCGCGCTTCGCGCAGAACATGAAAGCGCGAATGTTTGACGCCGCGATCGAAGGCTCCGCATCGCGTCATTGCCATCGCGTGAACGGCAGCGGCGAGAGCGACGTTGCGCGAGTCCTGCGCATTACCGGGATGCCACGGTGCATCTTCGGCCTCAGGATGTTGTTCCGGCGAGGCGTTCGACGGAACGCCCTCCGGTGCGAGCGAATAAGTCTCAATGCCGGCGCCGCCGGTGCTGGAATTGAAATGAATACTTACCAGAACGGCGTCAGGCCATTTGTTCGCGAAAGCGATACGATCTTCCAGTGAGACGGCGATGTCCCCTGATCGCGTGAGCTCCACCTGATATCCATCGCGCAAAAGCTGGTCGCGCAGCTGCAACCCGACGTCCAGGGTGAACGCTTTTTCGCTGCCCCACCGGCCCGCAGCACCGTTGTCAGTCCCGCCGTGGCCGGGATCGATGACCACTCGTTTCACTGGAGTAGCACCGGCAATTTTATCCGGACGCATAATGGGTTCGATGATTTTGCTGATGTCCACAGTTGAGATCAGGTCGTCGTTACCATTGCTGATAATTGGAAATTCCGAAAAAAACCGGACACCGTTAATGGCAAATTCGCTCTTACCCGCCTCCGCGCGAATCGAACGACGGCGATCGCGCACCGAGACCGAACTAGCGACGCGGGTGTAATTGGGGAGATCGTAAAACTCAGAGACGTTGGCGAACGAAACGTATGGCCGTCCCGCGGTCGGGATCACGTTCCAATCGGCTGCGCACGACGTCCCGCAGATTATTAACGCCGAAACGGCAAGGACGAACCAGATCCGCACGGCCGCAACGTTCTGTCTACCGCAGCGCGACGCAAGCGGCGGCGTGAGCAAGTGGAAGCGTTCGCATCCCTTTTGCTTTTGCAATCACGGCGCACTCTCGGATGATTGGTGCGCGATGGAGGAAATCCCGAAGACTTACGACCCGAATGTCGTTGAGCCGAAATGGTATCAACACTGGCTCGATAGCGGCGTATTCCACGCCGATGCGAAGTCGACCAAGCCCGCGTTTTCCATCGTCATTCCTCCTCCCAACATCACCGGCGTTCTCACCCTTGGACACGTCCTCAATAATACGATCCAGGACATTCTGGCGCGTCGCGCGCGCATGCTTGGACACGAAGTTCTCTGGCTTCCCGGGGACGATCATGCCGGCGTGGCAACGCAAACGGCGGTCGAGAAAAACCTGCGGCGCACCGAAAACAAAACGCGCCGCGATCTCGGACGTAAGGAATTTTTGCGTCGCGTGGTGCAATGGCAGGACAAGCACGGCGGCATTATCATCGAGCAACTGAAACGGCTCGGTTGTTCCTGCGATTGGGAGCGACAGCGCTACACCCTCGACGCGGGTTATGTGAGTGCGGTGCAGCGCGTTTTTGTCGATCTTTTCAGCAAGGGCCTGATTTATCGCGGCCGGCGCATGATCAACTGGGATCCCGCCGCGCAGACGGCGTTGTCGGATGAAGAGGTCATCCCGAAAAAACAGAAAAGCGCGCTCTATCACGTGCGCTACGAATTAGTCGACGAGGCGGGTCGTTTCCTGGAAGTGGCGACGACACGACCCGAGACGATCATGGCGGATGCGGCGCTCGCGGTGCATCCGAAGGACGAGCGCTACCAACAACTGATTGGCAAAAAAGTCTGGCGGCCGCTGGCCCGTGCACAAATGCCGATCATTGGCGATGACGTCATCGATCCCGAATTTGGCACCGGCGTTCTGAAGGTAACTCCCGCGCACGATAAAACGGATTTTGAGATTGGGGTGCGCCATTCGTTGCCGATCGTCGACGTTTTGCATCCGGACGGACGCATCAATTGTGCGGATGTGCCGGAACTCGACGGGCTCGATCGTGCCGCGGCACGAAAAAAAGCGGCGGAGCTTTTGACTGAGCGCGGCTTGCTTGCAAAAGAAGAGCCCTACGAAAATAACGTAGGGTTTAGCGAACGGAGCGACGTGGCGATCGAACCGCGAATCAGCGAACAATGGTTTCTGCGATATCCGAAGACGGAGGAAGCGTTACGAGTCGTCCGCGACCACGTCATCCGGTTTTTCCCCGCGCACTGGGAGAAAGTTTACGCGCAGTGGCTCGAGAACATTCAGGATTGGTGCATCAGCCGGCAAATCTGGTGGGGGCACCAAATCCCCGCGTGGTATCGGGAGGGCGAGACCCGTGTCCAGATAGAGTCTCCCGGAGATGGCTGGAAACAGGACGAGGACACGCTTGATACCTGGTTTTCCTCGTGGCTCTGGGCCTACGAGACGATGGACGATGAAACCCGCGCGAAATTCTATCCTACCAGCGTGCTGGTAACGGCGCCCGATATCATTTTTTTCTGGGTGGCGCGCATGATTATCGCCGGCCTTGAGTTCGAGCCGGGAACGAATGGAAACACGGAAAGGAATATCCCATTTCGCGACGTCTATTTCACCGGCCTCATTCGCGATCCGCGCGGACGCAAGATGTCCAAATCGCTGGGAAATTCTCCTGATCCTCTCGATCTCATTGCGAAATACGGCGCAGATGGATTGCGTTTTGGCCTCATGCGAATCGCTCCGAGTGGCCACGACATTCGCTTCGACGAGAAGCAGATCGAAGAAGGCCGGAACTTTGCGACGAAGCTTTGGAACGCCGCACGTTTCCGGAGAATGCATGGAGCGTCGGTGCGCGGTGCTGCACTCGAACCGCTCTCGATTTACTCGATCGAGATTTTGACGCGACTGAACGAGACCATCACCAGCGTGGCGGCCGCTTACGATCTCTACGAATTCAACACCGTGGCCCAGCGATTGTACGAATTCTTCTGGAGCGATTATTGCGATTGGTTCGTCGAGGCGGCCAAGAGCGATATTTTCGCAGAGGATGAAGCGCGCAAGCAGAGCGTGCTCGCCGTAATGGATCATGTGCTTTCCGCGTCCCTGCGACTCTTGCATCCGTTTATGCCGCACATCACGGAGGAGCTGTGGTGGCTTTTTTCGTTTGGGGAAGGGTCGATTGAATCGGCGCAGCCGCCGGAAGTTATCGCATTGCCGCCGACCGCGACCACCGCGCGCGCCGCCGTGCAAGCGATTCACGATACGGTGCAGCTAGGCCGGAATCTGCGTGCGGGAGCAGGGATTCCATCCAATCAGAAAACCCCCTTCATACTGCGCACGCTCACAGCGGTGTCTGAAGTGGAAACGCTCGGGCGATTGCTAAACGCGACCCATGTCGAGGTGGTCGCGCAATATGATGCGCCCGCCGGTACGCCGATGGCGGTGACTCCGCTCGGGGAAATGTTTCTGGAAATCACGGTTGATCCCGGGGTGGAGCGTGAGCGTCTCAACAAGGAGATAAGCAAATGTGAAGCTGAAGTCTCGACTGCTCGCGCCAAGCTCGCTAACAAGAACTTTGTCGACCGGGCACCTGCGGACGTGGTCGAGGAACATCGGCGGCGGGAGACAGAATTTACGCAGCGCATCGCTCAACTGAGCGAAGCTGTGCGTCGCCTGGAGTAGAGATTCTTGGCGCGACGCGCGATTGGTTTTAGCTTAGAACAATTTTACATGGGGATTTTCAAGGCGTTGATGTGGGCTGCCATCGCCGCAGTTGGTGCAGGGGCAGTCGGCATCCTGGCGCTCTCGCGCGGAGAGCCGGTTAATGCGCTTTGGATTATTGTCGCCGGGCTCTGCGCCTTCGCGATCAGCTATCGTTTCTACTCAAAGTGGCTGGCCGTCAAAGTGTTGATGATTAACGACGAACGCGCTACGCCTGCGGTCGTCCAATCGGACGGCAAAGACTTCGTTCCCACCAATCGCTGGATGGTCTTTGGACACCATTTCGCCGCGATCGCCGGACCCGGACCGCTGGTCGGACCTGTTCTTGCCGCGCAGTTCGGATTTCTGCCGGGAACGCTTTGGATTCTCATCGGTGCGACGCTGGGCGGCGGCGTTCACGATATGATCATTCTCTTCGCCTCCGTCCGTCGCGGTGGTAAGACGCTCGGGCAAATCGTTAAGGAAGAGATAGGCGGCGGGGTCGGATTTCTCGCGCTGATCAGTGTGCTCACGATCATGATTATTCTCATGGCGGTCCTCGCGCTCGTCGTGGTGCAGGCGCTGGCGCGGAGTCCATGGGGCGTTTTCACGATGGCGATGACGATTCCGATTGCCCTCATCATGGGCTTCGGATTGCGCAGCGGAAAAGTAAACGTGGGCTGGGTCACCGCATTTGGCGTGGCGGGACTCGCCTTTGCCGTGTTCGGCGGCCAGTTCCTCCCGCACTTCCCGCAGGTGGAGGCATGGTGCCGGTACGATGAACGCTCGATTGCCTGGGCGATTATGATTTACGGATTGGCCGCGTCGATTCTTCCCGTTTGGATGTTGCTGACGCCGCGGGATTATCTAAGCACTTTTTTGAAACTTGGAACCGTCGCTGCCCTGGCGGTCGCCGTTATCGTGATTCATCCGACGCTGCAAATGCCGGCGCTATCGAAGTTCATTGATGGGACTGGCCTCGTCTTTGCCGGTCCGGTGTTCCCATTTGTTTTCATCACCATCGCCTGTGGCGCGGTCTCGGGATTTCATTCGCTGATCGCGAGCGGCACCACGCCCAAGATGATCGACCGCGAATCGCGCATCCGCCAAATCGCCTACGGCGCAATGGTGACTGAGATGATGGTCGCGCTGATGGCGATGATCGCTGCCTGCGTGCTGCAACCCGGTGAATATTTCGCGATCAATTCCAAGGGAACGCCGACCGAAGTCGTCGCAAAAGTAAGCAGTGCGGGATTTCCTGTGACGGAACAGCAGATGACTTCGCTGGCGCAGTCTCTGGGTGAGCAGACCATGTTCGGGCGGGCGGGGGGTGCGTCTACCTTCGCGGTTGGGATGGCCCACATGTTTGCGCGAGTGACATCGAGTCCTACGGCCCTGGCCCTCTGGTATCACTTTGCCATTATGTTTGAGGCCTTGTTCATCCTGACAACGATTGACGCTGGGACAAGGGTAGGGCGCTTCCTGCTACAAGACTTGCTGGGCAATCTCTGGAAGCCGCTCGGAAATACCAGGTCGTGGACGGCTAATTTGTTCTCCAGCATACTACTTGTTAGTGCCTGGGGATGGTTCCTGTATCAGGGGGTGATTGACCCACTTGGCGGTATCAACACGCTTTGGCCGCTCTTCGGCTTGGCCAACCAACTGCTCTCCGTGATCGCGCTCTGTCTCGCTACTACTCTACTTATCAAAATGGGTAAACGAAGGTATGTGTGGACTACTCTCGGACCGCTTATCTTCATGTGCGCCGTGACCTTCTCGGCAGGTTACATCAAGATCTTTTCTCCGAATCCTAAGCTCGGCTTTATCAGTGGCGCTCGCACTATTATGCTGAGCGGTATTGAATCGCCGGAAAAGTTCGCCGCTGCCTCGCGGCAGGCGAGCGTATGGTATTTCGATGCCATTGTGGCCGGCTTCTTCCTCGTCCTGGTTCTGCTCATCGTGATCGGATCGGCGCATGGATGGTATCGCATGTTGCGCGGCGAGAAGTGCATCGTGCTGCACGAAAGCGAGTTTGTGGCGTTAGACGCAGTATCTCGCGTCAGCTAACTGCGGAATTTACTCGTTGACGTTGTAGTAGGCAGAGTCGCCTGGCTACTTACGGCGCAGCGGCACCGCGATATCCTGGTCGCGACGGGATAGGATAACCTGTCCGTCCTGAATCGACTTGACCGTGATTTGATAAATCTGACTTCCAAATTTCAGGCCGAATTGCTGGCCTTCCGTCATCGCCTTGCCATTGATAATGGCAAACCTAGTACCGGCATCGAGGGCAATCGAGGTGACCGAGAAAGCTGTGTCGGGAATCTCCGGACCCGAGTGTTCCGCACCAGTTTTGGACACCTTTGCGGTTGGTCTATAACCAATCGGCCAGAAAGGGTTACGACCCGCCGACGCAGGATTGAAAGTTGAGGTCCGCTTCAATGTTACTTTTGGCGTCTCTGCCGTCGGTTGCTCAGTTGGAGTCGGGGATGGAGGAGCCTGACCGCCACGCGCGACGATGGTTGCTACCGACAAGACCATGAGAGCAATGCGCGTTTTCATCGTTTCTCCAGCAGCATTGCTGCCGTTAGAGTTACCTGCTGAAATTCTGGATCCTCGATCGCGGCGTGAATCGAAACTTTCATGACGCTTAGTAAGGGCTCCGAGTTCTCAAGGGCAGCGACGGTCTTCCCCAGCGTGGAGTAGTCTGCCTGCGGCATTTGGATCACCCAGTTGTAGGTCGACCAGGTAGCGAGCTCCTTTTCCTTGGGCTGGCTACTGGTTTCCATCCGGGCGGTGACTTTGTCGATTTGTTGGTTGGCGAAGAAAGATTTAATCCTTGGTGGAAACCACGCGATGGGAGCGCCTTCCGGGCTGAGCGCGCGCAGCGCAGCGAACTGCGTGGTCGCTGTTTTCGCCTGGTCTTCCAGACGGGTTGCCTTCGACATTTCAGTCTTCGAGGAAGCTATCTTCTCGTGCGTCTCTTCAATCGATTTCAAGGCGTTATCACGACTTCGCTGTAATGGTCCCAAGAAGAAGGTGAAGTAGACGTAGATCAATGCGATGAAGCCAATCAGGCTAAGGAATAGCTTTTGTGTTTGATCCTTATTTAGTTTTAGAAACTTCATGGAGTTTTTACAGCCCGCACTGGAGCAGGCGCGGCAGTGGCTTTTCCAGTATCCGGATTCAAAGTAATGACGAGCGAATAGCGAGCCATCGCCATGTTAGTCCCGCTGACGGCGACGATGGTATCCAGGTCTTCGAGAGCCTTGAACTCTATTTTAACGTCCTTGTAGGTTTGGCCGAGCTGTTCAAGTAACATCTGGCGCAGATCCTCGGCCGCCGCGCGAGGTTCGCGTCCGGCAGCGGTGCCTTCTATTACGATCGAGACACCTTTCTTATCGTCCAGCACCGAGCCTTCCAGGCTGGTAAGTTGCGTGTTCGGCGCAACGCATTTGGCGACTTGCTCCAGTAGCGGTGCCCAGTAGAAGCGCGACTCCATCATATCATTCAAGACCTTGGTCGTCCCAATAATGGAGTTTAGTTCCGCAGCCCGCTTCTTGGCGGCTGTGACTTTGGGTTCCACTTTGGCCCAGTCCGCCTGAGCCGCATTCAACCGGCTCTTTATCTCCAGGGTCTGGTAGGCGTTCCACATGTAGTAGAGGAACATGCCGACGCCTATCATGGTCAGCACCATCATCCCGATCTTGAGCGGATCGCGCTGGCGCTGCCGTTGCTGCTCGATTTCCTCGTGGAGGAAGTTCAGGTTGAGCGCCATTGTTTAGCTCCTGAAATATTCAAACGCCGCGCCGCAAGCGACGTTAAGGGAGACAAATTCCTTCGGCAGCGCCTGGCGTTTTGCACCGGGAAGCGCGACCTCGCACATTTCGAGCGGGTCCCAAATCTCGCAGGGCAGACTCAGTTCATCGCTTAGGGTCTGGAGAATCATCTCGGTGCGCGCAAGTCCCCCCGAAACGAAAATGCGATGAATGCTCTGTTCGTGCTGACCTTCAAAAAATCCGATGGAGTTGCGCACTTCCACGGCAAGGCGGTTGAGCGACGAGCGGCAAATATCGCTCATCCCGGGATCGCCCTCCTGCAGCATAACCTTGGCAGCGCCGGAATCGAGAGCGCCATCGGCGGTTAATGCCTGGAGGAGATGTTTGCCGCCGTAGTCAATGTTTCGGACCAGCACGAGTTCTGCGCTGTTCCCGATCAGCACCGTGCTCTGCAGGTGTCCCATGTCGAGCAGGAGAAATGCTTCCTTGGCAAAAATCTCCGGGTAGGCGAATTCAAATGCGTTGAATGAGCATACCGGCGCGAGCTGCAGAATGTCTGCGGGAGTTCGAGCCTTCGCTAACGCGGACGAAATAAGTCCCACCTGCGTCCGGGGCATACCGCCGGCGATATAACGAGTCTTAGCCACAACCTGGGTGTGGACGGCAACGTCACCATCGTCCGAATTTTCGGCGAAGGTGGGCTGGATCGTTGCGCCATTAGCGGAGACCGGAGCAACATCGACCACGTAATCCTTGCAATCCTGATTGAGAACCGCGAGGCCGTTCAGCCGCATGGCGTTGCGGAGGAGATCGACCGGTGTGCTCGGCTGCTCAATGATCCGCAGAAAGGCCGACGGCTCTGAAATGGCGACCGCACAACCTTTGGCGCTTCCGCCAAGTTCTCGGAGCAACGGCTTCAATTCGCTGACCAAACCCTCGACCGTAGTAATTTCCTCTGCCACTTCGCGCGTGGCAAAGCTGGTCAGGACGAATCGAGATTCGTTTTTCTTCTGCAGCAGCACCGCCTTTAAAGCGTGCTTGCCCAGATCGAGGCCAATTACAGAGGTTCCGCGTTTCGCCATGGGAGATCACCTCCACATAGCGGGAATTGTGCCGCAGCCCTTCCGAAGAACAGCGGAAGTTACGCTGCGGCGGGACGACGATACCCGAAAATTTCTCGTTCCTTGATCATCCGCACGACCTCCGGGGGGACCATGGTTTCCCAACTCTTGTCGCCGGCCTGCAATTTCGCCAGGGCAGCGGGGGGATGGATGCGGAGATAGTCCGCATGATAATCGGTGATCTCCACGATGAATTCGTTATCGATCAGATAATTAAACAACGATTTAAGATTGGGCGCCACTTCCAGCTGTTTGGCCGAAATGAGCTGGCCGTTCTGCTCATCGATCATCGGATAGACATACAACTTCAGGCCGCCCTTGAACATTCTGCCGAGCGCTTCCAGGATGCCGCCTTCGAGATGTAGATAATATTTTTCGTCGAAGATCTCCATCAAGCTCGGCACGCCCATCACCAGTCCGATTCTGTTGCTGGTGTAACGCGAGAGATAGGCAGCGAGCCGGAAGTACTCGCCAAATTTTGAGATCAGGACGGTGCGACCCAGCGCGCCAAGGATGTCGACCCGCGCCAGGAAATCGGCGTGATTCAACTGTCCCTCTGCGAGCAGGTTTTCGAGGGTCATCTCCATCAACACCACGATGTCCTCATCATCGGTGCCGGGTTGATTCAGCAGAACTTTTCGCGCGCCTTCGAGCATGTCATTCGTCGCATAAGTGACTGGGCGAAAACTACCGCGCTCGACCAGGATCGCTTTTTTGTAGAGAACGTCCGCCGGTTGCACACTCTCGCCGTCGGATGTGAACATGACCGCATCGGTCAGGCCCTGGCTCACCAGCTGCAAACTCATCAGCCGATTGTCGACGCCGGCGTAGACCGGGCCGGAAAATTTCACCATATCGACCTCGATCCGGTCCGGGGCCAGGTTCTCCTGCAGAGCCGAGATGATTCGGTCCGGCTCGGCCTGATAGAAGGCGGAATGGATCAGGTTGACCCCAATGACCCCGAGGGCTTCCTGGTGGTCTACGTTGGTTTCATCGAGAAGACGCAGATGGATGATGATCTGGCTCGGCTCGCCACGCATGTCCGTCTGGAAGCGAATACCCAGCCACCCATGCGATTCGTTATGCTGCTTGAAACTTCTGGCCGCGACGGTGTCGGCGAAAACGAAAAATGTGCGCGACGCGCCGAGCTTCGCGTCGAGACGTTCCAGCAATAAATCGTATTCATGGTCGAGCATCGTCTGCAGGCGATGACGGCTGACGTAGCGATCCGTGGATCCGTAGATCGCGTCGCTAAAGGTCATGTCGTACGCCGACATCGTTTTCGCCACCGTCCCCGACGCGCCGCCGACGTAAAAAAAGCGGCGGGCCACTTCCTGGCCAGCGCCGATTTCCGCGAATGTACCGTAGCGCTTCGCGTCGAGATTAATCTGGAACGCTTTTTTGTTCGTCCCTAAATCCATCTCGGCGTTCATGGCAATGAAGATGAAAACATTTGCGATGTTCTCAACAGCCGACTTCGTGCCGCGGCCGCAACGTCACAAATTACATAGTCCCGGTCACAGCCGCACGAGCTCGCAAGCTTTGCCGGGAATCCAGCCGCGCTGCCCGTTCGGCAGTGCTACGTAGTTCCAGTCGCCGCGCTGCTGCAGAAGTTGCACCTCACTGCCGGCCGGTAGCGGCAAGACCGGCTGCGCATTATCGGCGGTGGCAACGCGCGCCTGAATCTCAGGTTGAACGATGATGGCGGCTCCGTCGTTTCGCAGCTTTTGCAAATAGAGGGCGCCTCCCGTCACACCTGACAACATCGCGGCGCTGAGAACGACAAAGACTCCGAGGCCCGTGCGGTTAACGAAGAATATTTGGGCCAAGGCGAAAAACGCGATCCAGCCGGCGATCGCGCCGACAAGAGCAAGCATCGAGCTGGAAAGCTTTTGCGCGGAACGAGAGACCACATTCTCCTGCATCTGGAGCGCATGAGCGTCAGTCATGGCCAGGCTTAGATTTGCCGCCGCTTCAGGGTGATGCGGATCAAGCGCGAGCGCGCGTTTAAAGTTCAGGATCGCGCGGGCGGGATCATCCGTGCGAAAGTAAGAGTTGCCCAGATTATAGAATACGTTGGGGCTCCACTCGCCCTTCGCCACCAGCGATTCGTAAGCCGCGCGGGCGTCACTGAATTTCCCGGCCGCAAACGCTTCGTTCGCTTTTGCGAAAGGAGAGTCTGCGCTTTCCGCAGCGACTAGGTTTTGCCCGACGGCCAGCAGAATGAGGATGAACCCGGCGATGAGTTTTTTCATACGGGCAGACTTTCAATTAACTCAAGGATTTCGCGTCGTGCCTCGGGTGGGAGGTCGCCGTTCGAGGTGCGGCCGCTGTAACGCATTTCGTCCTTCTGCTCGAAGATCCGTCGAAGCGTCTGGCGCTGCTGCGCGGTCGCGGCAAACGCATCGCCTGCATTTTCCGCATCAATCGATTCCGGATTACCTCCTCGTTTAAGCGCAGCCTTGAGTTGAACGACGCGAGCCGCACTGGCGAGGTAATCGTGTGATGATGCTGAGGCTGCTCGTAATTTTCTCAGTTCCACGTCTAGGTCACGGCGCAGTCTCGCTGCGGCCAGGCGATTGCGGTCGCCCATGGCGCGCCGGCGCAGCGCCCACGCCATAAATCCGGCAAGAGCCAACGCCGGTATTAGTTGCGCCAGTAAAAATCCGCGCCGTGCATAGAGCGGAGAGAAGGTGCTGACGACCGACCCACGCTCCGGAAGTTGCTGAAGAATGTCCGAGGCGATGGCATTTTGTGGTGGGCGACTGGCAGCAGGCGTCGCGCTTGCGATGGCTGGCGTCTGCGATCGCGCGGCAGCGGAAACTGGCGCGGCTGCACCCTGTACCTGAATCGCGATCGGATCAGTCTTCGCCGTGACGTAATCTTCTTTGATAGGATCAAAGTAGGTAAACAGGAACGGTGGGAGCGCCTGCCTGGCTTCAGTGGTTGAAAGAACCATCTCGAACGTTTTCGTTCCGCTGATTCCCACATCGTCGTCCTGTTTGTACTTCCCGGACGGCGGATATTTGTGCCAGCCGCGCTCGTCTTCCAGCATCGGAGCGTTGACGCGATCAAAATTTCCGCGACCGCTCACTGTCGCAGTCGCGGTGATGGGATCGCCGCTCTGGACGCGCTTCGGGTTGGCATCCGCAGCGATGCTGAAATTACCGACCGCGCCGCTAAAACTCGGCGGTGCCTTCGGCGGCAGCGGCTTGATCTCGAGCGTCACCGGTTCGCTCTTTACCGTAATCTGCCGCGGTTCCGCCATGCTCCCAAACGGGTCGGCGAACATCGGGTCGCTGAAAGGATCGTTCATGCCGAAAAGATCAAAGGGCGAGCGCGATCGTGGCGCGCTTCCTCGGCGTCGCGGCAGGAGCAGGACTGCTTTGGACTCAAGCGGCGGCAGCTCGATTTTTCCTGAAGTCGTCGCTGCAACCGCACCTTTCCAGGTCAGGACATTGTAAGTAACGCCGTTGACGCTTTGCGTACTTTCCTGCGGTTGCTGCGCTTTGCGGAGCGTTAAGCCCTGGGCCGTAATTTCGGGCGGCTCATACCGTTGTAACCGAACGCGGGTATTAAATCCGAGTCGCACTTCGACCGGAAGAACTTCACCAACATAACCGGCGCGCTTCGGGACAACGATCTCGAGGAACGCGGCGTTCTTTGTCGAGACGGTGTCGTCGCTGGTGGTACCGCGGGTCGCGCCGCGATTCGAACGGGCGGAGCCGCCGCCGTCAGTGACGTGCAGCGTCAACTCCGGAGTCTTCTGGGGCGAGCCGCCAATTTGAATTGTCTGCGCCGGAATCTTGAAAGTGCCGGCGCGCTCCGACAGCACAGTGTAGGTGTACACGATGCTCGAGGTGACACTGAGATTGTTCATCTCGAAATGCTGCTCGGTGCCAGTGCGGTGAATTTCCAGCCCATCTACCGCGATATCTTCCGGTGCCTCCGCTTTCCGATCGCCATTGATTCGAATTTGCAGTTGCACCATCTCTCCCACATTCGCGTCGGAGTTACTGAGGACCGCGGTGACCGTCGGCGCGGCGGCGTGTGCGAACGGGACGATCGCGCAGAGCAATCCAACGCAGGCGATAATGTTAAGACGAGGACGTGACATACGCTGCGAAATTCTACCAATCGTTATAGACACGACGACGAGCCTTGCGTTCATCGAGCTGGACGCGCGCCTCTTCGTCCTTCGTCGCCTGTAAAAGCAGTTCCGCTTCGCGCTCGCTCATCTCGCCGGGTTTGTCCACTGGCGCAGCTCCTTCTCCACTGGCGCTGCTCGCGTCGGAAGGTTGCTCTTCGCCGGCGTTTTTAAAATCGCCATCGCGTTTCTGCGGCGACTGCGTGGGAGCGGGCGAGGGCGAGGCGCCTTCGCCCGCGGAATCTCCGGGGGTTGGGCTCGGGGTCTCCGCTCGTTTTTCATTGCCTGGATTTTTAGAGGAGTCACCCTTTCCGGGCGAAGCACTGGTGGATGGTTGAGGCGAAGATCCGGGTGATTGCGATGGGCTCGCGTTCGGAGTCGGTGGGGCCTTCTCTCTTTGCTCGGGAGATTTGCCGGAGTCTTTCGGTTGATCCTTGCTCTCGCCCTTACTACCGGGGGCAGGCGACGACTGCGCTTCACTTTTTTTATCCTGCTGTTGCTTGTCTGGCTGATCCTTCTGTTGCTGTCCGCCCCCCTGTTGTTGCTGGTCCTGGGTTTGCTGGTCGTTCTTTTGATCCTGCTTTTGCTGCGGCGATGATGATGGGGATGGGCTCGGAGTCGGTGTCGGGGTCGGCTGGTCCTGCTTTCGCTTCAGCTCTTCGATTTTTTGCTTCACGAACTCCGCGTTCTCCTTCGCCTCCTTGTTTTCGGGTTCGAGCTTGAGCGTTTCGTCGTAATGGCGAAGAGCGTTCGCCCAGTCGCTCAGTTTTTTATCATCGGCCTTCTGTTGTTCGCCGCGTTGATAAAGTGTGTTGCCAAGATTGTAGCGGCTCTTTGCCTGCAAATCATGATCCGGTGAGAGCAATGCCTGGCTGAACGATTGCAAGGCTTTGTCGTAATCGCGCAGTTTGTAAGAGGCTGCACCGGCGTCGAACTGCAGCCGGTCCTCCGCGCGATTTTGCGGATGCGTCCGGAGAGTTTCCTCAAATTGCTTATACGCCTGGCCAAATTCGCCGCGGCCATACTCTGTAATTCCCGGCGATGCCGCGAAC
>JBBQHM010000022.1:0-24830 GCA_038323965.1 Chthoniobacterales bacterium
GCGATGATTTCGCAAAACGCTGGCGGAACGAACAACCCGATATCTGGCAAAAAACCTGGAATGGACTGCTCGGCAATGCGGTCGTGGCTTCACCGATTGATACGGGGCACGACGTTTTGCGAATCACCCGGGCTGCCACCACAGATGAATCGATCGGCAATCGTGACTTCTTCCTGATCGAAACGAAGGGCGACGTCTCCCGGATCGTTCGCCGCGTTGGGGAAGATAAATCCTTTGAGCGCACCACCATGAGCGGCCTGCCGATTTGGCGACGCCCGGAGCTGGCCATCACCCGCCTCGGCCCCACCACGATTGCTGTCGGCAAACCGGCGGAAGTGGATGAGCTGGTTCGCGTGCGACTTGGGGTAAAGCTCGACCTGAAGATTACCGGCCAGATGTTCGACCGGTTCCAGGCCCTGGACAAAGAAAGCACGCTCCGACTGATCACCCGCGAGCCGGGGAATCTGTCGCGTGTTTTTCATCCGATTTTCACTCGTGAACTTCTCGCGGACACGAATCTTTTCGGATTTTCGCTCGCACTCCACAGTCCCGTTCGCTGCCGGCTGCTGCTCAGAATGTCTTCCGACGAAAAAGCAACGGCACTGGAACGTGATATCCGGGCGGATCCCCAGCGTTTTCTTCGCGTCGAGAGTTCGGACGCGATGTTATTCGCGCAACCGCCTGAGATTGATCGCAGCGGCCACAATCTCGAACTGCGATTTGCCATGCCCGATGCCAGCGCAAAACTTTTGCTTCAGCGACTCGCGAAAACGGACGCGCCAGCTACCGTCGCTGCTCAGTAAAACTCAGGCATGTCTTCGCGCTCTCCTACTTACCCCTGCATCTGCGCGCTGTTGCTGGCGTCCGCGTTCTCGACTGCGGCCAAGGCGGACGTCGATGATTTTCAGATGGTCAACCTGCGCTCTTTCGCGCCGACGATCGTCATCGAACTTCGCTACGCGACGAGCGAAAATATCGCACACCGGCCCATTTATCCCTCGGGCACGCAGCCGCTCATCCGTGCCGGTGTCGCGAAGCGCTTGCTGAATGCGCAACTGATTTTGCGACAATACGGCTACGGGTTAAAAGTTTGGGACGCCTACCGGTCGCGCGAAGCCCAGGCGGCGCTTTGGAAAGTTGCGCCGAACAACGATTACGTGGCAAATCCCGACGCCAACGGAGGCTCACTGCATAGCTGGGGCATCGCCGTAGACGCAACCTTGGTGGACAGCTGGAATCGCCCGGTCGAGATGCCGACAGATTTCGACGATTTCACCCCGGCCGCGATGATGCGTTATACCGGCATCGATCCAAACGTGCGGACGCATCTCGCGATCCTGCAAAGCGCCATGGGACGCAGCGGTTTTTATGGAATGCGAACGGAGTGGTGGCATTTCACGCCGACCGATTGGAAACGCTACATCCCTGCGACCGAGGCCAAGCTCCATAGCCCGGCCGTCAAATTGCACTAGCTGCAATCGATTGTGACCGCGAGCGAGTTCGCGCGCACCCATTCGAGGTAGGTCTGCGATCCTTGCGTTAGCGGAAAGGCGATGATCTCAGGAACTTCATAAGGATGCAGTTCGCGCAATCGTTTTTCAAAATCCGGGTAACGCTCCGCCGCGAACTTGAAAAGGACGAGCGTCTCATTGTTCGCTTCCACGTTTTCCTGCCATCGATAAATCGATTCAACTGGATTACCGATATTCGCGCAGGCCACGATGCGCGTTTCCACCAGCTCGCGCGCAATGCGTCGGGCGATCTCGATGTCAGGAAACGTGCTGATCGCCAGCAACACGTCGCCGCTCAAGCCAATTGCAGGGCTGGTTTCCGACAGATCCAACCTCCTCCTACGACGACGTCGCCGTCATAAAAGACCGCGGCCTGTCCCGGCGTGACCGCCTTTTGCGCGTCGTGAAGTCTTAAGGCCGCGCGGTCCTCCCTCAGCGGAGTCAGTGTCGCCGCGGTACCCGGGTGATTGTATCGAATTTTCACGGTGACCTCCGCTGGCGCATCGCCACGCCCAAGACTCACCCAGTTCACGCGATCAATTTCAAACTCTTCCGTCAAAAGTTCGTCCACATCGCCGACAATCACACGATTCGATTCCGGATCGATGTCTACGACGTAGCGCGGCCGAAGCGATCCGCCAGGCAGCCCTTTGCGCTGGCCCACGGTGAATAGCTCGATGCCGCCATGTTCTCCGAGAAACGTTCCGTCAGTCGCGTAGATCTCGCCGCGATGAAATTCGCTCTCGCTGATGTGGGAGCGGAGGAAGGCCCTGTAATCGTTCCCGGGAACAAAACAGATCTCCTGGCTATCGACTTTGTCGGCGACCTTCAGGCCTAGGGAGCGGGCGATCTCACGAATCTCCGGCTTCGACATCGCCCCGAGCGGAGTGAGCGCGCGACGCAGCTGCGGTTGGCGCAGACTAAAGAGAAAATAGGACTGGTCTTTGCGCACATCCGCACCTTTGCGCAGCACCACACGGTCACTTCCGCCCTCGATGATCGCGTAATGTCCGGTCGCGATATAATCGCAGCCCAGCGCGTCGGCTTTTTGCCAGAGATTCCCGAACTTCAGCTTCTCGTTGCACATCACACACGGGTTCGGGGTTCTCCCGGCTTGGTATTCAGAGGTAAAATAATCGATGACGTGCTTCTCAAACTGATCCGCCTCGTCCACGACGTAATGTGGGATGCCTAACGAATGCGCAACATTCCGCGCGTCGGCGACTGCCTGCGGTCCGCAGCATTTATCGGCCGCACGCGAAACGCAGTCCTGCGGCCAGACTTTCATCGTCACGCCGATGACGTCGTATCCCTGTTCGCGCAGCAGGTATCCGGCAACGCTCGAGTCGACGCCGCCGCTCATGCCGAGCAAAACGCGCTTTTTCGTCTGGTCCACGCCCGAAATTCGCAGAGTAACCCGCGCGGTCAACGCAGAGGTCGCACGCGCGCACTGAGAAATTCACTGCCTTCCAAGGTGAACCGCCATGGCAAAGTCCTAGCGCGCGATATTCCAATCCTCCCGTCCGCTACGATTTGAACCGGCATTGCGGCCGCCACGAAACATCGGGAGTCACGCTGACAAAGATCGATCTCGTGATGTTTGCCGCTAATTTCCAACGCTTGCGTCAGCTTTCCTGGTCCGGAGCAAAGCTGCTTGATATTTTTGACTCCACGCCGCGACTTCATTATTTTTATTCCAGCGATCGGTTCCAGCGCTCGAATCAGGACGAATCCATCCTCCCGGCCTTTCACCAGGATGTTCAGCATCCAGTGCACGCCGTAATTCAAATAAACGTACGAAGTGCCAGCTCTATTCCGGGAAATAAAATCACGCGTGCTCGGCCGGAAGAAGGTGTGACACGCCTCATCGTTTTTAGCCGCGTACGCTTCCGTTTCGACGATGATTCCGGTGCACCTGCCCCAGACCAATCGCGCGCCAATTAACTCGCGCGCGCAGCTGACGGGGTCGCGTGCGAAGAACGCCGTGGGAATCAATCTTCGAGTTCGTTCTGATCGGCGTGAATCACAATTCCGGGGAGGTAATGCAAAGGAAGAGTCACGGCGCACGGAACCGGCTGACCGTCCCGGAATGCAGGGACAAAGCGCGCTCCGCTAAAATCCTCGACCGCAATCGTGCCGAAGCCCAGAAACGGCGGATCCTCGGTCACAACCGACATCCCGGTAAGCTCGCCCACCGGCGAAACGTTGATCGCCAACTCCACCAGTCCGCGGACGCGGACCGCAGTTTTATCAACGCGGTAGTGAATTCCGGTGAACTGGGAGTCGCCGCCAATGACCGGCTGCGGTCCGATGAAGTCAGCTTCTCGCTGAATTTCGGTAGTCTCCTGGTTGGCGAAGATTCGCAATCGCGGTTTTCCGTCCAAGATACTGAATACAACCGTCCCGTAGTAGAAGACGCCCACTGCCTGTTTCTTGTAAATCGCCGGAATCATCTTCGCGTTTGTCAGGCAGCGAAGCATTTCGGTCTCAAGCAATTTCGTCTCCGGCGTTTCTCGATACGCGACGCTCGTCAATACCGTTCCCGTTTGGTCGACGGCACATGAGAACATGATAATGCCGTCCTTTTGCCCGTCAGCGATCAACCGTTTGGTGTCGATGCGATTAATGATCGCGTCCGGAGTGTTCCCGATCAGCGCGGGACGAAATACGGGAGCATCGTCCGCGCGCGCGCAGGCGGTGGTTAACGCGAAGGCTAGGATGAATCGGGCGAGAAAGCGCATCGCAGTTACGCAAGAGCGGCTCCGCTAATTTGCAAGAGCGAATGTCACATCGGCGCACGACCACCCGCAAACAGAAGCTGTTGCTTGCCTACTTCCTTGTGACGCTGGAAAAACGCGATCAACGCATCGCGCGTCTGCAGTTGATGCAAAGTGCGACGCGCCTCGGGTCGCTCGAGCAGCGCGCGCAAACGCATAAAGCGATGGCCGGCACTCCGCGCGTCAAAGGTGTTGAAGGCGACCGCATAACGATGGGCAGCGTCACTCCCTTCGCGTGGACGCACCGTGGCGCGCGCGTCCACGCCTCGACCTGTGATTTTCACCTCGAAGCCCAGCAAGCTCCGCCGCTCGTGCACTTGATGAATTTCCTGCATTACAGCTTCGAGTTCGCCGCAGGTCAGCTCCGCCGTTACCACAAAATTTTCGTAGGGTAGGACGTCCCACACATCCCGGATTGCGACCCTGCCCGCCACCATGTCGGCCGTATCGTCGAACAGGCCGTGCATTACCCCACTCACCTCGACGCGACGTTCACGCAGCGACTCAATCACGGCGGTCCCGATTAGTCGCTCCACGTCGCTCGGCGCTCCCTCCAAACCACGAATACCAAGCGGCTCGATCAATTCTCCGATCGGACGATTTAGTTCCAGCTCCGATTCCGCGATCGCGCCGCTGCTGCGCGAGATTACCGCCGCGTCCAGCTCCACCCGCTCGTCCATTAATTCGCAGCGTGCTTCGCGTTTCAGAAGTTTTTTGGTATCGCGCTCAAACCAGAGATCGAGTTTCCCCGCGTGAATCCCGAAATGATCCGCCTGGGTGAAAAGGACGCCGCGGGATAGGCGGCTCTCGATCGGCTGATGCGTATGGCCGGCAATGAATGCGACCACATCCGGAAACTCATTTGTTAAAGCGATCACACTATTCGCGAAATCATCGCCACCGGTCCGGTCCTTTAATCCCATATGGCCAGCGAGCACAATCGCGTCGGCTCCCTGATCGCGCGCGAGCGCGATCGCGCGACGGACGGGCTCGACCGGTTGCTTAAACTCCAGGCCACCGGTGAATTCGGGCAGAAACCAAAACTGCATCCCGGGCGTCGTGATTCCGACGACGGCAATATTCACCGGACCGAAGCGTTTCATGATGAATGGCTCGCAATTCACGCGCGGCTCTCGCACTGCGCTCACCGGCGTTGATCCATCGAAAATATTTGCGCCCAACACCGGCATCGCGGAGCGCTCAATGGCGCGCGCGAAAGGTTCGAACCCCCAATCAAATTCGTGATTCCCGACAACCCAGGCGTCGTATCGCAGCAGGTTGAAAAGGTCGATCATCAGTTCGCCGCGAGTACGCAGCGCCACATCGGTCCCTTGGTAAATGTCGCCCGCGTCAATCAGGAGTGAATTCGGATTCTCGGCCCGCCATTTCCCGATTTGCGTAGCGCAACGAGCCAGGCCGCCGACGTTTCGCTGACCATCATAACCGGTCGTCGGCAGAATATGACCGTGCAGATCGGTGGTGTGGAGGATGGAGATGCGCAGCGCCTCCTCGGCTCGCATTAGTGACGGCAATCCAGCTCCCGCCGCACCGACGCCCGCGAGCCGCATAAATGCCCGACGCGTGAACAAACTCATATAAGTCGCGCGCTGCCAGGCGCGATACCAGTCAACGCTTGCGCCCGGTCGCCGGCAATCGTTTTATAGTTAGCGATGCAGCTGGAACGAATGGACCACGTCGCGATCGGCGTGCGCGATGTGGAGGCGTCAAAGAAATGGTACTGCGATGTCCTTGGCTTCAAACACCTTCATCCCGGCGTCTGGGATGAGCCCCTCTTTGTCGGCAACGACTGCGCAGGAGTCGCGCTCTTCCAGGCACACGGCAACAATAAACGGAGCGGCAGTCGTGAGCTGTCCATTCTTCACTTTGCTTTCCGCACTTCCCGGTTGGGATTCAATTCAGCGCAGGAAAAATTGCGCGCGCGTGACATCAAATTCGAATCACAGGATCACCAGATCTCGCACTCGATCTATTTCCGCGATCCCGACGGACACCAACTCGAAATTACGACTTACGAAGTTTAGGACTTTCTACGCCGTCCGGCCGCAACAGTTTTTAAACTTCTTGCCGCTGCCACATGGACAAGGCTCGTTTCGTCCGACTTTGGGAATCTCGCGGCGCGCCGGGCCGAGATCTAATTTCATTTCGCCAGTCCCTTCGTCGTTGTCGGCGACCTGTTGCCGCTGGACGCCGGGCTTCGGCCCATCCGTGCCCGGTGCCGTTTCGCGCTGTAAAAACTGCGGCAAACTCGAAAGGAACTTTTCGAAAGCCTGCAAGTTTGACGTGCTGCGGAAAAGATTGTGCAGCACCTCATTCTTAATGTTCGCCATCAGCTCCACGAACATGTCGTACGCCTCCGTCTTATACTCGACGAGCGGATCCTTCTGCGCGTAGCCGCGGAGATAAACCCCCTCGCGCAATGCATCCATGGCGTAAAGATGCTCCTGCCAGAGGCGATCAATTGCGTTCAGGATGATGTAACGCTCCAGGCTTATGACCGCGCTCGCCTCTTCGTGTGACGATTTTCGCTCGTATGCATCCTTGATTCGCTCGATCAGAAATTGCGTATTTTCCGCAACCGTTCTGCTCTCGAATTCAGCTCGCTCTTTGTTAAGTCCGAGCGGGAAAGTCGTGTTCACCCATTGCGTCAGCCCGGCATAGTTAGGCTCGTCGTCAGGTTTACCAGTGCCGAGATATTCGCTGACTTTGTTCGGCACGGCCTCGTCGATGACTTCGTAGATCAACGGCCGCGGGACGTCGGTCTCAATGACTTCATTGCGATATCCGTAAACAACCTCGCGTTGATTGTTCATCACGTCGTCGAAATCGAGAGTGCGTTTGCGTTGTAGATAATTGCGCTGCTCCACGCGTTTCTGCGCCGTCTCGACCGACTTGTTCAACCAGGGATGTTCCAGCTCCTGGCCTTCTTCGAGACCAAAGCGCTCCATGATTTTTGTCATGCGATCCGCCGCCCCGAAGTTGCGCATGAGATCGTCCTCGAAACTCACATAGAAGCGCGAACCGCCCGGATCACCCTGGCGGGCACAACGACCACGCAGCTGCCGGTCGATGCGTCGTGATTCATGACGCTCCGTGCCGATGACGAACAAGCCGCCTCTGCCGGAAACCCCTTCGCCCAGTTTAATGTCGGTTCCGCGGCCGGCCATGTTTGTCGAAATGGTGACGGTTCCCGCCTGGCCCGCGCGCTGCACAATCTCTGCCTCCTGCTCGTGATATTTCGCGTTGAGGACGTTGTGCGGAATCTTCTCGCGCTTCAGCATGCGCGAAAGCAATTCAGACGCTTCCACGCTTACTGTTCCGACCAGCACCGGCTGTTCGCGACCGTGACAGTCTTTGATCTCGTTAATGACTGCGTTGTATTTCTCGCGGCGCGTTTTGTAGATCCGATCGTTCGCATCCTTGCGCGCGATCGCCCGATTCGTCGGGATCACATTCACATCGAGTTTGTAAATATCGTGGAACTCCGCGGCCTCGGTATCCGCCGTTCCCGTCATACCCGCGAGCTTCTGGTATAGCCGGAAATAATTTTGAATCGTGATGGTCGCGAGCGTTTGCGTCTCGCGATCGATCTGCACCCCTTCCTTGGCCTCCACCGCCTGGTGCAAGCCATCGCTCCAGCGCCGGCCAGGCATTTTGCGACCGGTGTATTCATCGACGATGACGACCTTATTCTCCTCGATGACGTACTGCACATCCTTCTCGAAAAGGCAGTAGGCCTTAAGTAGCTGCGAAATATTATGAATGCGTTCGCCCTGCTCGTCGCAATGGTTCTGTCGATCCGATTTGCGCTTCTCTTTTTCTTCTGGCGCAAGCTCCGGATCGAGATCGATATCGGTGAATTCGCTGATCAAATCCGGGAGCACAAAGGCATCCGGATCGTCCGGATTCATGAAGGCCCGGCCCTGCTCGGATAAGTCGGATTCGTTCGATTTCTCGTCAATCGTAAAGAAGAGTTCTTCCTTCAACGCATACAATTCTTCCTTCCGACCGTCCTGATAAAACATCAGCTCGGCCCTATCCACGGCCTTGCGTTTCTCGGGGTCTTCCATCATGCGCAGCAACGGTTTGTTGCGCGGCTGCCCGAGTTTCACCTTGAACATCAGCAGTCCGGGGTCTTGGCGTGCGGCGGCGTCGCGAATATCCCGTTCGGTCATCTGGCCGTTCTTGCCTGTCGCCACCACATCGGTCAGGTGGACTCGCAGGTCGCTCGCCAATTTTAGGAGATCTGGATTTGCCGCTTTTCCTTCGGGCACGTTCGGCGTGAAATTCTCCGATTTCTGCCGCTCCCAAAGTTCCACGGCTTCGCTCGCGATGCGATTGCACAGCATGGTCTGCTTCCGCACCAGCTGATCGACCAGCGGTTTCCAGCGATCGTACTGATGCGTCGAGACCGTCGCCGGGCCGCTGATAATCAATGGCGTGCGCGCTTCGTCGATCAGGATGGAATCGACTTCATCGACGATCGCGTAGTGATAGCCGCGCTGCACCTGTTGCTCGCGCGTCGTGGCCATTCCGTTGTCGCGCAGATAATCGAAGCCGAACTCAGAGTTCGTCCCGTAACAAATGTCGCAGCCGTATTGTTCGCGCCGCACATCTGGCGATTGATCGTGTTGAATGCAACCCACCGTGAGCCCGAGAAAAGTGTAGAGCTGCCCCATCCATTCCGCATCACGGCGAGCGAGGTAATCGTTCACCGTCACCAAGTGCGCTCCGCGGCCGCTGAGGGCATTCAGATAAAGCGGCAACGTCGCCACCAGCGTCTTGCCTTCGCCAGTCGCCATTTCCGCGATTCGTCCGCGATGCAGGACCATTCCGCCGACAAGCTGCACGTCGAAGTGCACCATTTCCCACGTCATCGGCTGATCGCAAACGTTAAAGCTTTCCTTGCGCTCAGTCAGCCGACGCGCGCCGTTTTTCACCACCGCGAAAGCTTCCGGCAAAATCTCCTCGAGCCTCGCCCACTGGTCTTCGACTTCCAGTCCGGCAAGCTCAGCTTTCCAAACTGCCGTTTTCGCGCGCAACTCGTCATCCGATAACGCCTTGAACTGTTCATCGAGCTCGTTGATCTGACTCACCGCCGGCATCATGCGCTTCACCTCGCGCTGATTTTTTGAGCCGAGAAACTTCTTTAAAATCCAACTAACCATTTGAAATCAAGGGGGTTAAAATTTGAGCGCGAAACATCCGTTGTACAGAGTGAAACCGCAAACGAAACCTTGGCTCGGCAAGGTCACCTGTCGGTTGGCGGTTGTGCGCCGCCGTCACGTAGCTAACATCGCGCGATGAAGAAGATCATTTCCACGACGGAAGCGCCGGCTGCGGTGGGCCCGTATTCTCAGGCCGTACGTGTCGGCAGTCTCATTTTTTGCTCAGGCCAGATCCCTCTGGATCCAAAGACCCAGACGATCGTGGAAGGCGATATCTCGGCGCAAACAAAACGCGTTCTCGAAAACATCACGGCCGTTCTTAAATCGGAAAGTCTCACCTTCGAGAATATCGTCAAGACCACTGTTTTCCTGACCAATCTCGGCGACTTCCAAACGGTGAACGAGCTCTACGGCTCGTATTTCAAGAGCGATCCACCTGCTCGCTCCACCGTCCAGGTTTCTGCTCTCCCGAAAGGCGCGAACGTTGAGATCGAAGTCATCGCCGTCGCCAATCCACAGGGGCCGACCGGCGGAAAATCAATCGACGCGTGGGAATAAGCGCTCGTGCATGAGCGAAGATCTCCTCGCGCTCTTTCGTAAAACCGGGGCCCTGCTCGACGGGCATTTTGTGCTCCGCTCGGGATTGCACAGCCGCCAGTTCTTTCAGTGTGCCTTGCTCCTTCAGCACACCGAAATCGCCGCCGACGTTTGCGGACACCTTGCTGAAAAACTAAGCGCGTTCGCCTGCGATAGTGTGATCTCACCTGCCCTGGGCGGAATTGTCGTTGGCCAGGAAGTTGGACGGTCGTTAGGCAAACGTCACATTTTTGCCGAGAAAGATGCGAGTGGACTCATCTTGCGCCGTGGTTTCACGATCGCACCCGGCGAACGGTTCGTGGTCGCGGAAGATGTGGTGACGCGCGGCGGACGCGTCCAGGAAACAATCGACATCGTCCGCCAGCACGGCGGCGTTGTTGTTGGCGTGGGCGTGATCGTAGATCGTAGTGGCGGCAATCGACCGGACTTTGGTTGTCCTTTCGTGAGCCTGATCGAAATGAATGTTGAAACGTTCGGTGCGGAAAACATCCCGGCCGATCTCGCGGCGATTCCCGCGATCAAACCTGGAAGTAAGTAAGCGTGATTCTTGACGCGCGAATTCCACATTTATAGTTTGAATCGCGCCGTCATTATGACATCGCTTAACTCGTGAGTATCGCCGCCTTTACCCGCACTTCGATCGGAAAAAAAATCATCGTCGCCGTCACGGGCGTGATCCTGATGTTGTTCGTGACGGGGCACCTGATCGGTAACCTCCAGATTTTCATCGGACCGCGCTGGATCAACGATTACGCGCAGCACCTGCGCGACCTTGGGCCGCTTCTTTGGGTGGTGCGAATCGGACTGCTGGTCGCTGTTTTCCTGCACATCTACTACACGATCCGGCTCGCAATCGAGAATCGGCGCGCGCGTCCGCAGAGCTACGCGAAGAAGGAATACGTAAAAGCGAGCTTCGCTTCCCGCCATATGGCCGTCAGCGGATTGATCGTCCTCGCCTTCATCATATTTCACCTGCTCCATTTCACCGCGCACCGCTTCAACGCGCGCTTCCCGCTGCTGAAAAACGATCCGCTGAACCACGCCGACATTTACTCGATGATGGTCTACGGATTTCAGAATATTTACGTCTCCGCGTTTTATCTCATCGGGCTCTTTCTGCTAACGCTGCATCTCACCCACGGCGCCTCGAGTTTCTTCCAATCGCTCGGTTTAAATAATAAACGCCTCACGCCGCGGCTCGCATTCGGGGCACGAATTTTCGCATGGCTCATATTTGCTGGATACGCCGCCATCCCCGTGGCCGTATTATTGGGTGTAGTGAAACCCGCGCAGCAATTATGATCGGCTCGCTCGACGCGAAAATTCCACCCGGCCCGCTGGAGTCTAAATGGCGGACACACAAGGATCATGCCCGGCTCGTTAGCCCGGCGAATCGTCGAAAATTCGAGATCATTATCGTTGGCACCGGACTTGCGGGTGGCGCCGCGGCCGCGACGCTGGCCGAGCAGGGTTACCACGTAAAATGCTTCTGCTATCAGGATTCGCCCCGACGGGCTCACAGCATCGCGGCGCAGGGCGGAATTAATGCCGCGAAAAATTACCAGAACGACGGCGACAGCGTTTACCGGCTTTTTTACGACACGATAAAGGGCGGAGATTTTCGTTCGCGCGAAGCGAATGTTTACCGCCTCGCCGAGGTGAGTATGTCGATCATCGATCAATGCGTTGAGCAGGGTGTCCCCTTTGCGCGCGAGTACGGCGGATTGCTTGCGAATCGCTCTTTCGGCGGCGCGCAGGTTTCACGAACGTTTTATGCACGTGGACAAACGGGGCAGCAGTTGTTGCTTGGCGCATATCAGTCGCTTTCGCGGCAAATTTCCGCCGGCACGGTCGAGATGTTTTCGCAGACGGAGATGCTCGATCTCGTCCTCGTGGACGGTCACGCCAAGGGCATCATCACGCGAAGTCTCCGCACCGGAAAAATTCAGCGACACGCCGCCGATGCTGTCGTTCTCGCGACCGGCGGCTACGGAAATGTCTTTTATCTTTCGACGAACGCGCGCGGCTGCAACGTCACCGCCACCCATCGTGCCTACAAACGCGGCGCATTGTTCGCCAATCCCTGTTTCACGCAGATCCATCCGACCTGCATTCCCGTCACCGGTCAGCATCAGTCCAAGTTGACCTTGATGTCGGAATCCTTGCGTAACGACGGACGCGTCTGGGTGCCGAAGAAGCAATCGGACAACCGCACGGCGGATGCGATCCCGGAGTCCGAGCGCGATTATTACCTGGAGCGCAAATATCCCAGCTACGGGAATCTCTCCCCGCGCGATATCGCTTCGCGCGCGGCCAAGGAAGTCTGCGACGAAGGTCGTGGCGTTGGTCCCGGCGGCCGCGGAGTTTATCTCGATTTCGCGGATGCAATCGAACGGCTCGGCGAAAAAACGATTCGCGAGCGCTACGGCAATCTTTTCGATATTTACGAGAAGATCACGGCGGAAAACGCCTACCGCGTTCCGATGCGCATTTATCCGGCCGTGCATTACACCATGGGCGGACTCTGGGTTGACTACAATCTGATGAGTAACGTCCCGGGATTGCATGTCATCGGCGAAGCGAATTTTTCCGATCACGGCGCCAATCGGCTCGGGGCCAGCGCGTTGATGCAGGGGCTCGCCGACGGATACTTCGTCCTGCCGTACACTCTGCCGGTTTATCTTGCGGCTGAGATCGGAAAAAGGCCGTCGACCGATCATCCGGAATTCGCGCGTGTCGAAAACGAGGTGCGCGGGCGCATCCAGCGGATGCTGGACGTCAACGGAACGCGTTCGCTCGATTCCATCTATCGCGAGCTTGGGCTGCTGATGTGGGACAAATGCGGGATGGCGCGGAACGCGGCCGGTCTGCGCGAAGCGCTGGCCGAGATCCCGCGAATTCGCGCCGAATTCTGGCGCGATGTGAAAATTCTTCCGCGTGAGAACGAGACGTTCAATCAGTCACTCGAGCGCGCCGGTCGCGTGGCCGACTTTCTCGAATTCGCCGAGCTACTTTGCACGGACGCGCTGGCCCGCGATGAATCCTGCGGCGGTCATTTTCGTGAGGAACACCAGACGCCGGACGGCGAGGCGTTGCGCAACGACCAGGATTTTGCCTCGGTCTTCGCCTGGGAATTCCAGGGTAACGGCCAGATCGCACCCCCGATTTTGCATCGCGAACCGCTCGAATTCGAAAGCATTGAGTTATCGCAGCGCAGTTACAAATGAACTTTAAACTTAAAGTCTGGCGCCAAAACGGATCGAGCGCGGATGGCAAACTCGTCGAGTACGAGGCGACTGATATTTCGCCGGACACCTCGTTTCTCGAAATGCTCGATATTGTAAACGACCGACTCGTGTTGCGCGGCGAAGAACCGATCGCCTTCGAATCGGACTGTCGGGAAGGAATTTGCGGCACCTGCTCCCTGACGATCGATGGCGAAGCGCACGGCCCCGATCATCCCGGGGCGGCCTGTCAGCTTTACATGCGACGCTTCGCGGACGGGGCCAGGATTACCGTGGAGCCGTTTCGCGCGAAACCATTCCGGATTGTTCGAGACCTGGTGGTCGATCGCAGCGCGCTCGATCGAATCATTCAGGCGGGCGGATTTGTCTCAGCCCGTGCCGGCTCGGCACCGGAAGCGAACTCGATTCCGATCAGCAAACACAAAGCCGATCTGGCGATGGAAGCCGCTGCGTGCATCGGATGCGGCGCTTGTGCGGCGGCCTGTCCAAATGCGTCGGCGATGCTTTTCACGGCAGCGAAAGTTTCACACCTCTCGCTCCTGCCGCAGGGTGAACCGGAGCGGATCGATCGCGTGCTGAAGATGGTCCGCGCGATGGACGCCGAAGGATTTGGCAATTGCAGCAATACCTATGAGTGCGAAGCCGTTTGCCCCGCCGAGATCAGCGCGAGTTTTATCTCGAAGCTGAATCGCGAATACGCGAGAGCGAGCGTGATCGAGAGACTCGGTCAGTAACCCGGTCATCCCGAGCGAAGTCGAGGGACCCCGTTGCGACACTCTAAGATGACTTCCGCGGGGTTCCTCGACTCCGCTCGGAATGACGGACTATGTCGTCGCACATTTATACGTCCAAAGATTTGGATCCAATTCAGCGCGGGCGCGCTGCGCAAGAGTCTCTGCGGTCTTCGCATCACGAAGCACCGCGAACATCGTCGATCCTGAGCCAGACATCAGCGCGACCGCAACTTCCGCCTGCTCAAGCAGCCACATTTTCATTTGGCCCAGAAATAGATATTTCTCGAAGACCGGTCGCTCCAGGTCGTTAACGAATGTTAGACCAAGAAAAGTCTGTGGCTGGTAATTGAACTCGCGTAACTCGACCGAGTTCGCCCAGTGCGCATAGGCCCACGGAGTTGGGATACCGAATTCCGGTTTCAAGAGGAGGAGCGAGAGCTTCGGAATGTTTGCCGGTTCGACCAATTCGCCGCGTCCACGACAAATCGCCGCGGAGCTTTGCAGGAATACCGGCACATCCGATCCGAGAGCAGCTCCGAGTTTGCAAATCTTGTCGGGCGTCAGTTTGCTATCGCAATTTAATGCCAGCAATGTCGCCGCCGCATCGCTGCTGCCTCCGCCCAGTCCCGCGCCGTGAGGGATGCGTTTCTCCAGATGTATCCGAAGAGCCGCGTCGCGCCGCGCCGCGCCAAAGAAACTCATGGCCGCCAGCACGACAAGATTGTCAGTACCCTTGGGAACGGTCGGATCGTTGCAGGTGAATTCGATCCCCGGCCCTGACTCAGAGAACGTGAGGCGATCCGCCAGCGTGAGCGGTGCGATCGTGGTTTCAATTTCATGAAAGCCATCTCCGCGTTTCCCAAGAACGCGCAGGGAGAGGTTGATCTTTGCCGGAGCTTCAATCTGCATGCCTTGCAATGTGTTCATGAAAATGGCGACATTGCCAAAGTGAATTTGAAAGCGAACCAGCCTGACGCGCGCGACCGCATCATTGTGGCGCTCGATGTGCCGGACCGCGAACGCGCGTTGCAGCTCGTCCGCGAACTCCGCGATTCCGTGGCAATGTTCAAGGTCGGGTTACAATTATATATCGCGGAAGGGCCCGAGATCGTGAAGGCAATCCGAGAGGAAGGCGCCGGGGTTTTTCTTGATCTCAAGCTGCATGACATTCCGAACACAGTTGGCCGCGCAGTTGAATCGGCTGCAAAACTCGGAGCTTCCATGCTGACGCTGCACCTTTCGGGCGGGGACGAAATGATTCGCGCGGCGGTGGATGCAGCACCTCCGGATCTGCTTTTGCTCGGCGTGACGGTTTTGACGAGTTCCAGTGAGAAAACACTTTCGCAGACTGGGATCGCAGGAGGACTGGACGATCAGGTCATGCGACTTGCGAAACTGGGGCAGGCTTCCGGCCTCCGCGGTTTTGTGGCGAGCGCGCAGGAACTCCCATCGCTGCGCCGCGAACTTGGAAAAGATGCGCAACTCGTGATTCCCGGCATTCGACCGACCGGGGAAGCCGTAGGTGACCAAAAACGGGTGATGACTCCGGGCAACGCCATCCGCGCGGGCGCGGACTTTCTCGTTATCGGGCGGCCCATCACAGATGCGCTTGATCCTCGCGCAGCGTGCCGGGAAATCTCCGCCGAAATCTCTGCGGTCTCCTGATTGGCGTGTTGTTCGAAACGCTTGAGGTCTTGGACGATTGCGTTCCGCGCGACGGCGCGATGAACATGGCCATCGACGAGGCGCTGCTCCTTTCCATTCTGACTCCGACGTTGCGTCTCTACCGCTGGAAAGCCCGCACCGTTTCGTTCGGTTACTTCGGTCATGTCGCGGATGCAGAAGAATTCGCCGCGGGCCGCGAGCTCGTGCGCCGATGGACCGGAGGCGGAATGGTTCCCCACGGCGAAGACCTCACTTATTCAATTATGATTCCAGCGTCATGCAGAGCATTCGCGCAGGGCTCGCGAGTTCTCTACGAGTCCATTCACGCTGCGCTTTCTTCGTCGCTTAATCAGCACGGCCTCGCGTCAGCGCTAACTCCCAGTGAATCTCAAAAAGTTTCCGAGGCGTGTTTCGCGAATCCCGTGACCTCGGACGTAATGCTCGGCGGAGTCAAAATCGCGGGAGCAGCACATCGCCGGACCAAGACGGGTCTCCTGCACCAGGGGAGTGTGCAGATTCGGCTGGAAGCGTTATTTGGCGAAAGCTTTGCCTGCGCTCTCGGCGCGACGCAAGAGACCACTCAACTCGCAGTAAAAACTGAGGCGGCGGCTCAGGAAATCGCGAGGCAAAAATACGCGACAGAGGCCTGGAATTACCGGCGTTGATCTTTGACAACGAAGGTAGCTATTCTATTTTGATCGCGTGGGAATTTCGACGCGATCGACGGCGGCCCGGCCGCTCACCGAGAGCGGATTAGAACACGTTACGGCGGGTGTGCGGACACAGCTCGCGGAAGTGGAGGATCGCATCGCTGCACAGGCCGCTGCTTTCGATCCAGCGATCGAAGGTTATGTAACTTTCGCGCTCGGAAGTCGCGGTAAACGTCTTCGTCCCCTTCTTGCGCTTTTGAGCGGTGGCGCCACCGGCACGATTACTTCAAAACATGTGGACCTGGCGGTGGTGGTGGAACTGGTCCACGTCGCGACCTTGGTGCACGACGACATCATCGACGAAGCAGAAAGGCGGCGATCGCAGCCGACCGTGAATGCGCGCTGGGGTAACGCCCTTAGCGTGCTCCTGGGCGACGCACTCTTTGCCCACGCCTTGGATTTATCCACAAATTTCGATAATCCCGCCGTGAGCCGGGCCGTAGCGCGATCCGCGCGGGAAGTCTGCTCCGGCGAAATTCTGCAAACGCAACGTCGCTTCGATCTGCACCTCGCGATCGACGAATATCTCCGGATCATTCGCATGAAAACGGCGGCGCTATTCGGCTGCGCGTGCGAAATCGGCGCGTTGTTAAATGACGCTCCGGCCCCGATTGGTGCGGCCCTAAAACAATTCGGGCTTCGGCTCGGCACCGCATACCAGATTTACGACGATTGCGTCGACCTGGCTGGTGACGAAGGCAAAACGGGGAAAACCCTCGGCACCGACTTGCGCAAAGGGAAGCTTACGCTGCCGATTCTCATCATGCTTCGTTCGACACCGGAAGCGGAACGGGCAAGATGTTCCGAGCTCATTCTTAAGGGTGACACCGACGAAATCACGCGACGCCTCCGCAGCGGCGCCGGCGGAGGGCCGTTGCGGGAATCAATCGCCACGGCCCGGGTTCTCGTCGCCGAGGCGGAAGCTCAGCTGGAAGCCCTGCCGGCGAATTCCGAGACGGACTCGCTGCTCGCACTGGCGAATTCGATTCGCGAATTACTCGCCCAATTGCGCGGTTAACCCGCACCAGCCCCGCGCTCGAATGTCATCATGAGCGCGATCAAAATCCGTGAAATGCCGGAAGCGGACCGACCGCGCGAAAAATTGCTTGAGCGCGGTGCTGCTTCATTAACGGACGCGGAATTAATCGCGATTCTGCTTCGCACTGGATTGCCCGGGGCAAACGCAGTCGAGGTCGCCAGGACGCTGCTGCTTCAATTCAAAACGCTCGCTGGCTTGAGCAGGTGTTCAGTATCTGAGATCGCCAAAATCCGCGGCATCGGAAAGGCGAAAGCCATGCACCTCGTGGCTGCCTTTAACCTTGGGCAGCGGTTGGCGCGCGAGACGATTTCGCAAAAGAAAATAGATTCACCGGAACTTGTTTGCGAACTGCTGGGTGCGGAACTGCGAGCGCTGCACAAGGAGTCGCTGCGCATCATTCTGCTGGATACGCGTTACCATCTTCTGCGCGTGGAGGAAGTGTCGCTGGGAAGCGTCAATGAAAGCATTGCCCACCCGCGCGACGTTTTTCGGCCCGCCATCATTTCGTCCGCCTACGCGGTGATCGTTGTCCACAATCATCCGTCCGGCGATCCTTCACCCAGCCAGGCTGATCATTCGCTGACGCGTCGCCTGGCTCAGACGGCCGAAATTCTGCAGATTAAACTTCTCGATCACATCATCGTCGGCGCGCCGGCGGAAGGCCGCGCCGCCTATTTCAGCTTCAAAGAGGCCGGGGTGCTTTGAAAATTCATCCCAGCGCAATCGTCGACGCCAATGCTCAGCTCGGCGACGATGTGGAGGTCGGGCCATTCTCCATCGTCGGTCCGCTTGCCACCATCGGTAGCGGCACTCGCCTTGGATCCCACGTTGTCATCGAAGGCGCAGTCACGATCGGGTCAAACAACGTGATAGGCCCCGGTTCGATCATCGGTGGGGCACCGCAGGATTTACGGTTTGAAGAAAAAACTCGCAGCGATGTCGTGATCGGAGACGAGAACGTGCTGCGCGAGTACTGCACGATTCATCGAGGGAGCACTGAGGGCTCAAGCACGGTGATTGGTGACAAGAATTTTCTCATGGCTGGAGTCCATCTCGGTCACAATTGCAGCATCGGAAATGGCGTAATCATCGCGAACAGCGTGCTTCTCGCCGGACATGTGTCGATCGACGACCAGGCATTTATTGGAGGCGCGACGACCTTCCACCAGAACATGCGAGTCGGCCGGCTCGTAATGGCGCAAGGCAGTTCAGCCTTCGGCAAGGATCTGCCACCATTCACGCTCGCGGCGGAAAGGAATGCGGTATTTGGCCTGAACATTATCGGGATGCGGCGCGCCGGACTAACAAGCGAGCAGCGGAACGAAATCAAAAGAGCTTTCAAGTTGCTCTACCTGAGCGGTCTCAATCTCGGTCAGGTGCTGGAGCGTGCAGCAGTCGAGGAATGGGGTGAGGTGGGACGAGAATTTTTCGATTTCGTCACTGCCGCCGGCAAGCGCGGCGTTTGTCGATATCGCCGCGATAAGGAACGCGCGGCGGAAGAAACTTAGTCGGTCTCGGACGCAATTCCGATCAGCGCCAGCATCCGGCCAGTGCGCCCTTTTTCGGCGCGATAGGAATAAAAACGGCCAAGATCGCAGGCAGTGCACACGCCATCGTCGAGCACCTTTGTCACGCCCGCAGCGCGCGCTTGCTGTAGAATCGTGGCGGCGAAATCGACCTCGTAATGCGGCGGTCGGATGCACGGACTCAATTGCAGCACGAGATCCGACGACCGGCTGCCAAATCGCGTCGCCATTAACTCGATCGCACTTGGTACAATACCCAGTTCCGTGCCCTTTTTACCGGAATGGATAACACCAACCGCTCGTCTGATTGGATCGACCAGGAACACGGCACAACAATCAGCCACGTAAATTCCAAGCATGATCCCGGGTTGCCTTGTGAGCAGCCCGTCGAGTCCGGACAACGTCTGATCGCGACTCGCGTCTTCAACGACCGCGAGCTCGCGGCCATGAACTTGTTCCGTCGTGACCAGTGGCCAGCCGCCAATGCCTAACGAATCACGTAATTGAGCGTGGACCCGATTGAGTTTTTCAAGCGCTGCGGCTTTATCAACCGCAACATCGATACCCGGAATACGGGTGATGAACGCGTGCTTTATAAATGGTAGCGCCGTCAGCGCGCCAAACTGTTCTATCGCGGTATCGGCCGTTCGCGTTGGTGCCGCCACTATCCCGATCTACTTGGAATAGGAGGAGGTGCGCGTTTCCGTATGCTCGGTCTTAACGCGCGTCTGTGTTGAAATGACTTCGGGAGTTACTTTGATGCCGGTCGCCTTTTGGATCTGAGCGGGTGTCAACGGATCGGGAACGAGTGGAGTGTAAATCGTATCTGCGCCAACCACGCGATCGAATTCGGCCAGCGCCGCATCATAGGTATAAAGCGCTTGCAGGCTGGTCGATTGAGAGCGCGTAAGTTCGACTCGCGCGTTGAGAACTTCGAGCTGGGTGCCAGCACCCGCCTCGAGACGCGCCGTCGAAAGCCGGAGAGCTTCCTGCGCTTGCTCCACGTTTTTCTCCTGGCTCGCGATCAATTCACTCCCCTGTCCCAGGTTGGAGTAGGCCTGTTGAATTTCCAGCTCCACCTGTCGCACCGCGTCTTCGAAAGTGATGCGCGCCTCGGTCAAAACCGCGCGCGCCTGCTTCACCCGGCCGTAGGTCGCGCCGCCATCAAAAATTGCCCAGCTGCCGGTCGCGCCGTAAAAATAGCCTTTCGAAACGTCGTTAAAATTGTCCGTAAACGGCGAGCTGCGCAGCTCGTACCCGCCATCAATATTGATCGTCGGAAAGTAGCCTGAAAGCGCGACGTAAACCTGTGAGCGATCGCTCAAAATCGTAGCGAGTTGCTGCTTTAGAAATGCCCGCCGCTCCTTCCCCATCGCGATCGCGGCGAGAAGATTGATGTGGCGCGGATGGTATTCCAGCTCGCCGACGAGGGTGATGGGCATGTTCTCCGGACGCGTCGGATCGAAGTCCAAGCCGATGGTCTTGGCTAATTGCAGCAGCGAAATCCGATAATTATTGCGTGCCGTGATGAGCTCGGGTTGCTGGTTCGAAAGCGCTACCTGAGCCTGCAGGACGTTGAAACGCGGGACCGTTCCTGCCTCAAACCGATTTTGCTGATCGCGCAGCTGGCTCTCGAGCAGGCGCACGCTTTCCTCCTGCACGCCGATAAGAGCACGATTGAGTAATGCCTGATAAAACTGCTGCCGCACGGTTGCGATGACCTGGTCGATCGCGTTGCGCAGTTGATAAAAACTGACGTCATGGCTGAAGTTGGCGGCACCAATTCCGGCTTGAGCCCCGCCGCCGTTGAAGACGAGCTGCGTCGCCTGCACGCGGATGTTGTACGAACGATCGGTCTGCCTTGACGAAAAGCTCCCACCGCCACCACCTCCACCCACGGAGACTCCGCCATGTGTTTCATTGAGCTTCGGATCAGTCACGGTGTAATCCGCGGTTGCGTTCAAATGCGGTAACACCGCCGCAAACATTTCGATGACGAGCCCTTTCGTCCGTTTAATCTCCTGCTGTGCGCGAAGAATATCCGGGTTCCGTTGCAAGGCGGTCAAGACCGCTTCATCAAGGGTGAAGGTGCGAGAGGAAGTCGCCGATCCGTAAGTGGATTCCGGGCCCGCCAGCGAAGGCGAAGCGATTAAGGCGATCGCGACGACGGTTCCTGCGCATTTAGTAAATAGTTTTTGCATCGAATAAAAGGGACGTTCTGAGGCAGCACGACAAAGGTGCTGCGCCCTCCGATCAGCAATTAGGACAAGGCTCAGCCACCCAGCGTGCCGCAGCAGACTTGGTTTGGCAGTAACCGTATATCTTGGTATAAATCTGGAGCCAAGCTTTCTGTTCTTCGGGTTCCAGTTGGGCCATCAGCTTCATTAGGTTGCCCACCATCTCCTCGCGGATGCGCCGCACCAACGCGCTGCCTTTTCCCGTGATGCACACCATGACCTTACGCCGGTCGTCCGGCGCGTGCGAGCGAACCAGGAAATCGAGATTTTCCAGCCGCGCGACCAAACCACTCGCCGCCGCCGTGGTGTGACCCATTTTCTGAGCGATCGCTGTCATGGTCAGGACTTCTTTCTGGTCCAGGTAGGCCAGCAGGAAAAACTGCGGAAACGACACATTCCCTGGAGCCAATTCCTTGGACAATTGCAATACGAAGCAGCGCTGCAGCTCCATGATGATATGGGAAAGCTGCTCCGCGTCGGCACGGATAACCTTGTCCTCGGTGGGGACGGAAGGAGAATCAGCCGCAGTTTTCAACGAGGTTACGGTAAGATGAGTCCCAAGGCTGTCAACGAAACCCACGCCGGAGCATTTGCCTCAACCCCAGAGCCCTATGTGGAAAATGCCAGCTTTATTCACCCCTCCGCGCGTTGCGGGGCGGCTGTCGTTTGACCGTTCCGCCGTTCAACTGATATTGCTCACACCAATTTTTCCGGTGAGGTGGCTGAGTGGTCGAAAGCAGCGCTTTGCTAAAGCGCCGTAGTCCAAAAGGCTACCGAGGGTTCGAATCCCTCCCTCACCGCGATTGTCGGCGTTCCTCACACTTACGGCTGGCGCGGAACCGGGGCCATCAAGTCCTCGAGCGCGCGCTCCAGTTGCGCGAAATCAATCGGCTTGATCAAGTGCGCTGCGAAGCCCGCTTCGCGAGAGCGGCGGAGGTCTTCGTCCATACCGTAACCGCTCAGCGCGATCCCGCACAGCCCGTGCGCCGCGCGCAGTTTTTCCATTAACTCGAAGCCGGTACCATCGGGCAGACCGAGGTCGCTGATCACGGCATCAAAGCGATCGCGGTCGGCGAGTTGCAACGCGCTGGCTACGCTGATCGCAGTTGTCACGCGATGGCCTGCGCGAGTAAGAAGTCGCTCCAGCACTTCGAGGGTCGACTGGTGGTCGTCGACGAGCAAGAGGCTGAGAGGGGCAGTGGCCGCACGATGGCCGCGCGACTCGGCGCTCGCGTCGCCCGACACTTGCGAAGTGCTTCCCGGCGCAGTCGCGAGCGAAGCGAGGATCCCGGGAACTTCGACACGGAAAGTCGCTCCCTCGCCGAGCCCTGCGCTTTCCACTTTGATGCTGCCGCCATGGAGATCCAGGATTGCCTTGACGATCGAGAGTCCGAGGCCGAGGCCGCCGATTCGGTGATCCGCGGAGATAGCGCCTGCTTGTTCGAAGGGAAGGAAGATTCGTCGGATGTTGTCCGCGGCAATGCCGATACCGGAGTCGCTGACTTCCAGCGCGAAGCGACCATCCAGGTCGCACGAACGCACCGTGATTTTTCCGGATTCAGGCGTAAACTTGACCGCGTTCTTGAGCAGGTTCCAAAAGACCTGCTGCAAACGCGCCGGGTCGCCGAGGAGGTGCGAACGCTCGGCCGCGAGATCGATTTCCAGTGTCTGACTCTTCCCTTGCGCATCACTGCGCACCATTTCGATGGCGAGCGCGATGAGGGTATGTGCGTCGCACGGTTGGGTGCGCAGGAGGAGTTTGCCGTGGGCGATGCGGGTGAGATCGAGCAGGTCATCGATCAGCCGTGCCTCGAGCCCGATGTTGCGCTCCATCATGCTGAGCTGATCGCGCACGTCCTGCGGGAGCCGGTCGTCGTGTTGGAGGGCGGCCGCGGACATGAGCACGGGAGTGAGCGGCGTGCGCAGCTCGTGCGAAAGCGCGGCCAGAAATTCGTCTTTCGCTCGCGAGGCGCGTTCGGTTTTTTCCCGCGCCTGGCGAATTTCTTCGATTTCGGTGTTCGACCCGATCCACATGAGAGTCTTGCCCTCAGCGTCGAGCATGGGCACGGCGCGGCTGACGTGCCAGCGGTATTCGCCATCGATCCGCAAAAAACGGTGCTCCATGTAAAATGGCTCGCGGGTGTCGATGGAATGCTGCCAGCGCCGGATGTTTTCCTCCACGTCCTCGGGATGAATGAATTGGAGCCAGCCCCAATCGCGAATTTGCTCGAAGGAAAGCCCGGTGAACTCGAGCCATTGCCGGTTGAAATAATCAATGTCGCCATTCGGTTTCGCGGTGAAGATTTTTTGCGGCATGGATTCCGCCATGAAGCGCAGACGCTTTGCGCTCTCGCGCAACGCCTCCTCCGCCTGCTTGCGCTCAGTGATGTCGTTATGAACGCCTACCCATTCGCGGATCTCGCCATCCCCGCCGATGGCCGGCACGGCTCGGATCGAACACGAGCGCCAGGCGCCATCGTGCCGGCGCACGCGGTGTTCAAACTCAAACAGCCGCTTTTCCGCCACCGCCACATTCCAGGCTTCGATAGTGGGCTGGGCATCGTCGGGATGCACCGCCCGAACCCAGCCGTAGCCCTGATATTCCTCCGTAGTTTGGCCGGTGAACTGGGCCCAGCCGGGCTGCTCGCCTTCCATCATGCCCTGCGCGTTGTTCGTCCAGATGAGATTGCTCACCGCGAGCGCCGCCACGCGGAATCGCTCTTCGCTCTCGCGCAGCGCCACCTCGGATGCCTTGCGCTCGGCGATCTCGGTCCGCAGTTGCGCGTTGAGCCTGTCCGCTGCCTCCGTCATTTCATGCTGACGCAATCCGGCGATCAGCAGCGCCTCGTTCACCGCAACGGTGTCCTGACGCAAATTTGCGGTCTTCGCCAGTTGGATGATCACTCCCACGGGTTGCTCGTTCGCATCCAGCGCCGGCCACATTGCATACAGCCAGGAGCTCGAGTCGGAGTCGGAGTCGTCCCCATGCACATGGGTTGCGGCGTCTCCCGTTTGGTAAATCCGGTCCAAAATCGGCACGCAATGTTCCCCGCCATGCACGATGTCGGCGAAGGTTTTCCCGATGAGATCCTCCCTGGTTTTTCCAAGCAGGCGGCAAAAAGCGGAATTCACGTAGGACACCATGTGCGCGCTGCCCTGCACCTCGACGATCGGCAGCGGCGCGCGCTCGATGATCGGCGCGGAGCGGCTCTGGGGCATCGGGGCTGTTTTGTCTGGTGTTCGGTCTGTCCCCATAAATCCCGATCCAGATTTCACCTCACGACTTTGGCCTTCGGATTCGGCGTCGGCGCCTTGCGCCGCGTGGCTTTCGGTTGCGTCGTCGGCTCCGTGCGCCACGTGGCTTTCGGTTCCGGCGTCAACTCGGGGTGCGCGAGCAGCATGGTGGCTTTCGGCTCCGGCGGCTTTTCGTGCGGCAATACGCCGACTCGCTCCGGCAACCCGGTGGTCAGGCGCACATAATCCGTCTGGCGCGGGCCGATCACGACCACGCCTTCGTCCGTGATGACATATTCGCGGATGTCTTTGCTGTGGTTGCCGCCGCGCATTTTGATCACGACCATCACTTTGCGCAACTGGCCGTCA
>JBBQHM010000023.1:0-24640 GCA_038323965.1 Chthoniobacterales bacterium
TGCCCGTCATCGTCGACGCCTCGCACGGCACCGGCCGCACCTACATGGTCACGCCGCTCGCCCGCGCCGGCGTCGCCGTCGGCGCCGATGGCTTAATGATCGAAGTCCACGCCAAACCCGAAGAAGCCCTCTCCGACGGAGCGCAGGCGTTGAACCTCGAAGAGTTCGAGCAGATGATGCGCGAGGTGAGCGCCATTCACGAGGTGATCAGGAGACGGTGAGGCTACTCGACGCGCCAGTTTTTTGCGGCTGTGACCGAAACGGGTGCAACGCTTCCATTGCTTAAAATGCGGAAGTAATACGATCGCTTTCCGGCGTCGTAATTGCGCTGCGTGAGTCGAAGTTGCTGCGCGTTGTCGTCTCTGAGAATGTCACGCGCTGGCGGAACAACTACGATGAACGCGCCGTGATTAATCCGCTCGCGGATGCAAGCGCCGGGCGATAACCCGACTTTCAAGTAGCTGCCGTCGCGAGCCTGAATCCGAACGACGACTTTGCTGAACGCTTCGTTGCGAAACACGCCGTACGCGCTTGGATCGGGTTCAGGCGCGGGTGCGAGGCGCTCGATTCGCTCCAGCTGCAGCTCGCACGCCTCATCTCCGAGATTTCCGTGGTGGCGCGCATCGACGATGCCCATGACGCGGACCCAATGCTTGTCGCAATCGAGATGTCGCGCGAAGTTTTCATTGCGCTGGACGAAGATCGCTCGATCGCGCTGATAGGTTCGCGCGGAACGAGCATCTTTGTACAACGTAAAGCTGTTTGGATCAATGTGAGCGACGCCTACGACTGTCACTCGCTTCCCGTGAAACGCCTGAGAATTCGCAACCACCGCTCTGAATTGATCGTTGCCCGCGTAAGCGGACGCTACCAGCAACGCTAGGTTCGTGCCGATCACGACGAATCGGCCGAGTGTTAGTCGCAGTTCGAGGCAATGTTGTAGCGGCAACACGCGAATGCCTGACCTAACGAAGTCGCGGAACATCGGTTTACCGTTTACTTCGAGAACCGCGTGTTGCGCAAGCGACCTTATTTCACTGCGAAATGCGTCGCGAGCGTTCGGCGCACGAGCATTGTCATCCTGAGCCGCCGAAGGACGGTCGAAGGATCTTACAACGGCAGTATGCGGCATGTATTTGGAAGCCGGTGGTCTCGACGGATACGCATCGCAAACGCGTGAGCGATTGAGCGTTTGAGAGGTCCTTCGACTTCGCTCAGGATGACAGAGGTTGTAGCGCGAGGAAATTCGCCAGAATTTTCGCGCCTTCGCTCGTCAGAATCGATTCGGGATGGAACTGGACGCCGTGGATCGGAAGGTCGCGGTGTTGCAGGCCCATGATTTCGCCGTCGTCGGACTCGGCGGTGATTTCCAGAACGGCGGGGAGACTGTCGCGCTGCACGACGAGGGAATGGTAACGCGTGGCTTCGAACGGTTGCGCGATGCCGGCGAAGACGCCGCTGCCGTGATGCTGCACCTGCGAGGTTTTGCCGTGCATCAACTTCGGCGCGCGCACGATTTCGCCGCCGAAAACTTCGCCGATGCATTGATGTCCGAGGCAAACGCCGAGGATCGGTATCGTCGCGCCAAGTTCGCGAATCACTTGTGAGCTAATGCCGGCGTCGCCCGGTCGTCCCGGGCCGGGCGAGATGCAGATGCGTTCCGGCTTCAACGTGCGGATGTCGTCGACCGTGATCTCGTCATTGCGCTTCACGACCACGTCCGCGCCAAGCTCGCCGAAAATCTGCGCGAGATTGTAGGTAAAGGAATCGTAGTTATCGATCAGGAGCAGCATCGGTTCGCTGAATTAGACAGGATTAACAGGATTTACAGGAGAAGAGTTGAACCGCCGAAGACTCAGGCACGGATTGACACGGATGAAACACGGATCGGAGGAGCATTTCCCCGTCCGTGAAAATCCGTGTTCATCCGTGGCTAAAGTCTTCTGCCGTAATCCTGACAATCCTGTTAATCCTGTCTAGTTCCGTGGCTTCAATGTCGCACTTGTGCGACGGGGTCCTTCGACTTCGCTCAGGATGACGGTGTGGATGCGATCGCAGCCAGCACCGCTTTCGCCTTGTTCACCGTCTCCTCGTACTCGCGAGCAGGATCGGAATCGGCCACGATCCCAGCGCCGGCCTGCACATAGGCGCGTCCGTTTTTCAAAACCACGGAGCGCAGAGCAATGCAGCTATCAAGCGAACCATCCAAGCCGAAGTAGCCGACAACGCCGGAATAAAATCCGCGTCGCGATTTCTCTATTTCGGCAATGATCTGCATCGCGCGAATCTTCGGCGCGCCGGAGACCGTTCCGGCGGGAAAAGTCGCGCGCAGCGCATCGAATGCGGTGACACCATCGCGCAATTCGCTCACGACGTGCGAGACGATGTGCATGACGTGGCTGTAACGCTCGATCGTCATCTGCTCGGTGACTTTTACGGTGCCGATTTTCGCGATGCGCCCGAGGTCATTGCGCGCGAGATCGATCAACATGACATGCTCGGCCAGCTCTTTCGGGTCGGCTAATAACTCGCGCGCGTTCCGGTCGTCTTCCGCGGGAGTGCTACCGCGCGTGCGCGTGCCCGCGATGGGACGCAACTCAGCGACTCGATCGCGGACGCGAACGTGCATTTCAGGCGAACTCCCGACGAAGGCGAGATCGTCGCCGAATTCCAACAGGAACATGTAGGGAGAGGGATTGGCGAAGCGCAGCGCGCGGTAGAGGTCAAGGGCATCGCCATCGAAGCGAGTCTCAAAGCGCTGCGACAATACGACCTGAAAGATGTCTCCGTTAGCGATGAGCTCTTTCGCCTGGGTGACTTTCTGCTCGAAATCGGAGCGCGTGATATTCGACGTAGTTTTCGGCAATGTGTCGCCCGCCGCTGCGTCGATATGAGAGAGCGCGATCGGTTGTGCGAGCGATTGCCGCACCTTGCGCAAGGCACGAAGGGCGCCGTCGTAAACTTCGCCCGCGTCTTCGTCGTCGGCCACGAACGCGTTCACGACCACGCGCACCCTTCGGTAACGATGATCGAACACGACGATCGTGCGGGCGATGATGAACTGCATCTCCGGCAGCTCGAGATCGTCCCGCGGATTGATCGGCACGCGTGGCTCGAAGAATCGGACCACGTCGTAGCCAATGTAGCCGACAGCGCCGGCCACGAAATGCTGGACATCGGTCCGTGGCGCGAAGCGGAATTCGGCGAGCAGTTCCTGGAGATGGGTAAGGGGATCGGTGGTAACGTTACTCGTGCTCGTCTCGCCCTCGCGAGTGATCGAGATCACCCGGCCGTCGAACGAAAAGATGGCCAGTGGATCGAGGCCGATGAATGAAAACCGTCCCGACTCTTCGTTGCGCTCTGCCGATTCAAAGAGAAAACAGCCGCCGCGCGACTGGCGAAGCTTCGCAAACGCGCTCACCGGCGTCTCGATGTCAGCGATCAGCTCCGCGACCACCGGGATGAGATTCGCGGATTTTGCGAGATCGACAAACTGCTCGCGCGAAGGAGTGATGGTGAGGCGCGGAGTCATCGTGGGATCGAGGCCAACCGTCCTACCTGAGCACGGGTCGCCGCCTTGCGCAGCTTTGCGTTGCCCGGGAATTCCCTTGCGCCACTGGAGCACCTCGACATTATTAGCAGCCGCTCCCGTCTTCATCCGACCGATGACGGGAATTCAATGCGGGTGTAGCTCAGTGGTAGAGCACCTCCTTGCCAAGGAGGACGTCGCGAGTTCGAGTCTCGTCACCCGCTCCACTTTTTCAGAAGGGCTCGCGGCCCGGTCGTTTTTTTTGAATCCGAATCGCCATCGGACCGCATCTCATACACAAATGAACACTATGAAGAGACTCTCCATCGGCCTGGCTTGCGCTGCCTGCCTTGCTATCGGCCTCCAGGCTCAAACGCCTCCACCACCTCCCGCTCCGCCCCAGGCGCCAGCCATGGCGTCGGTCGCTCCAGCGGTCACGGCGGTGCCCGCGACGCCCGTCCCGACCGTTTCGGTCGCGCCAACCGCAGTCGGGACGGCGACCGTGGCCGACCGTCTCGCGGATCAAATTCACAAGCGCGTCAACGCCAACCTCAAGCGGCATAAGGGCATTAACTTCACCATCGACGACGACGACGACAACGGTACGCCACACATTAAAAACCATTCGGAAGATATTCCCGACGCCGTCGTTCCGATCGTCATGATCAGCGTGCTCGCGGTTTTCGGGTTCCCGGTCGCGATCGTCTGCATCATCATGTTGGCCAGCTGGGCGAAGGCGCGTTCGCTACATCGCACCGTCCAGACTTTGGTCGAAAAGGGTCAGCCAATCCCTCCGGAATTACTGCAATCGCGCGCTGGTGCGCCGCTTCGCCCCTGGTATGATCTGCGCCGCGGCATCGTGTTGCTCGCGGTCGGCACGGGTATCATCATGTTCTTTGGAATTGCGGCTGGCTGGGACGAAGGCGTCTGGGCGCTGGGCTTGATCCCGGCGATCATCGGCGGTGGCTACATCCTCGCGTGGCGGCTTGCTAACAAGCGCGAGACCCTGTTGAAACAATGATGTGGAGTTGACTGATGCGGACCTCCTCACACGAGTCCTTGTTGATGGCGACCAGCACGCGTTTAGCGAGCTGGTTCGCCGGCATCAATCGGCTGTGCGCGGAATGCTCCGCCAACTCACCCGCGCCGATGTCGAGCTGGCGGATGATCTCGCGCAGGAGACTTTCATTCGCGCTTACAAGCACATCCGGACTTTTCGCGGCGAAGCGAAGTTTTCGACCTGGCTTTACCGCATTGCCTACAATGTTTTCCGCGAAGAAGCGCGCAAACGCAAAGAGCTCGTCGGCATTGATGAAGAACAACTGGAGCGCCAATCCGACCCTCAAACGACGGATGCCGGTTTGCGCCACGATCTCATGAGTGCGCTGCAAACTCTTCCTTCGCACGAGCGATCCGCGGTGATGCTCTGCTGCCAGAATGGTCTTTCGCACGACGAGGCATCGCGCGTGCTGGATATCCCGCTGGGCACGGTGAAAACGAACGTGTTGCGCGGACGCGAAAAATTGAAGAAGCTACTGGCAGCCTGGGCCACATGAACGATCCACTCGACGACCTGCTCGATGCGCGCCTGCGTGACGAGACGCTCTACCTCGACGACGCCGGCTTTACCGCGCGCGTGATGAAGCAGATGCCGCGGCGCAACCCAGTGCGGACGGAGCGCTCGCTGGTGATCGTCGCCGCTGCCATCATCGCAGTGGTCACGGCCTATTTCGCGTCGGGCGAGGGATCATTCGTTCACGATATGTTCGTGCGCATTGCCGGAATGCCGCCGCTTCATTTGCTCATCGCCGTCGTCGCGTGCGGAATTGCCACGACGGTCAGCGCATTCTGGGCGACATCGAATCGCCTGCGCGGTTTCTCGGACTAGAGCTCGTCATCCCGAGCGAAGTCGAGGGACCCCGCGGTAGCACGAACAAGCCGGCTAGTTTTTAACGGGGTTGCTCGGCTCCGCTCGGGATGACCATCAGGCGGCACACAATTCTTTCGCGCGCGCAACGTCCGCGGCGATCTGTTTTTTCAGAGCCTCCACGTTGTCGAACTTCTTCTCGTCGCGCAGACGTTCCACGAAACGAACTTCCACCTCAGTTCCGTAAATCTCTTCCGCGAAATCGAGAATGTGAAGCTCCAGCATGCGCTCCGGTTTCGCAGAGGAAATCGTCGGCCGATAACCGACATTCACCACGCCGTGCTGCAGGATGCCGCCGATACGCGCCTCCACGAAATACACGCCGTTGGGCGGAAATTGTTCACTGTGCGCACTGAGATTTGCGGTCGGAAATCCGATCGTCCGGCCGCGCTTGTCGCCATCAACCACGGTCCCGACGATGGCGTATTCCCGGCCGAGCATTGTCGTTGCCGCATTAAAATCACCGCGCTCGATCGCTGCCCGAATTGCGGTGCTGCTCACCACCTCGTCATTCACTTTCACCGGACGAATGCCGACGACGTTAAAGTGATTTTGCGTGCCGAGAGTTTGCAGCAATTGCAGATTGCCCGCTCGATTCTTGCCGAATTCCCATTCGTGGCCCACGCAGATTTCGCGCAACGGTTTAGCGTGACGCACCAGGGTGCCGACAAACTCCTTGGGCGAAGTGGCGGCGAACTTCTCATCAAAAGTTAGCACGAGCAGATGAGCTACTCCCAGCGCGCGAATGAGCGCAATCTTGTGTGCGGTTGCGGTCAATAAATGGGGCGCGCCCGTCGGCCGCAGCACTTTCATCGGGTGAGGATCGAACGTTACCACCACTGGAGTTCCTTCCGCGGAATGCGCATGACGCGCGGATGTGGAAATCACCGCCTGATGTCCAAGATGAACACCGTCGAAAACGCCGATCGCCAGAAAAAGCGGACCGCGAAGTCGCTCCAGCTCCGCGATCGAACGCAGAACCTGCATCATGCGCCGCGCATCCGGGAGACGTCGGGCAGACTCAGCACGCGCCCGGTAATTTCCGCGGGATCCAGGGTTTTAATCTCCTCCACCGTCACCGCTTTGGTGAGGTCGAACCGTCCCGACTTGGTGCGGCGCAATGATTTCAAGTGCGCACCGCAGCCGAGCGCTTCGCCGATGTCGTGCGCGTAGGTGCGCACGTAAAAGCCCTTGCTGCAGGCCACGCTGAATTCGATTTCCGGCGGCTCGATGCGACCAATCGTGTAGCGATACACGTGCACCAGACGCGGCTCGCGTTCGACGGTTTTTCCCTGACGCGCGAGTTTGTATAAGGGGACGCCGCCCTGTTTGATCGCCGAGACCATGGGCGGCATTTGATAAAAATCCCCGCGGAATCGATCGAACGCCGCGCGCACCGTCGGCTCATCCAGGGCGGGCACCGGCCTCGTTTCGACGACGTCGCCGTCTGCATCCTGGCTGGAAGTTGATACGCCGAGCACAATTATGCCCGCGTATTCCTTGTCTTCGCTCATCAAAAGATCCTGGATCTTCGTCCCGCGACCGAGCGTCAAAATCAGCAGACCGGTCGCAAGTGGATCGAGCGTTCCGCAATGGCCAACTTTGCGAATCTGCAAACGCCGCCGCACCAGCGCGACGACATCGTGCGATGTCATACCCGCCGCTTTGTCTACCAGCAGGACGCCGTCAGGAGTGTTGTCGGAATCGTGCACAAGTCGCCTCCAATACTTTTTCCTCGACTTCGTGCAACGTGCCGCGAATTCGAGCGCCCGCGGCGAGGACGTGCCCACCGCCGCCAAACTCCGCGCAGATCGCACAGACATCTTTGGCCGGATCTTTTGATCGCATGCTGAGCCGCACTTTTCCGTCGGGCAGTTCCTCGAAGAAAATCGCGACGACTACACCCTGAATCGCGCGGATGTGATCGATCAAACCTTCGTTGTCTTCCGGCAGAACGCCCAGCCGTTTAGCCGTCTCCAGGCTAAGGCTGAAGCACGCAATCTGGCCGTCCGCCTCAAAGCGCAGCGTGCCGAGGAGGTCGCGCAGCAACTCGATCCGGCGACGCGGATGACTCTCATAAAGCTGTTGTGAAATTCGTCCGACATTCACTCCGCCACGAACCAGTTCGGCGCCAATCTCGAACGTGCGCGCAGTGGTATTCGAATATTGGAACGATCCCGTATCGGTGCTGATTGCGGCGAAAAGATTCTCCGCAATTTCGGGTGACATCGGCAGCTGCGTCGCCGTTAGCAGTTCAAACAAAATCTGTCCCGTAGCCGGCGCATCGGAGTCGATATGAACTAGATCGCCGTAGCGCGGATTACTCGGATGATGATCGATATTGATCCACGTCTTCGCGCTTTTCACCGCCTGCAACGGCGTGCCGAGTCGCATCTGTGTCGCGGTGTCGAGCGCGAGTGCGACATCGAATTCGCGTGGTTCGGTCGTCGGTTTCGTCAGGCGTTCGCCGCCCGGCAGAAAATCATATTTCTCCAGCAGTCCATCTTCGTTCCAGATCGTGACCTCTTTTCCGAGAGCGCTCAGCGAAAGCCCCATCGCAAGTTGCGATCCGAGCGCATCGCCATCCGGTCGGACGTGGCTCAGAACGACGAACGTTTTGTTCGAACGCAAAACGTCCGCGATCTCTCCGAATGTTGCCTGCTTGTCGCTCACGCTTCCTCTTCTTCCGGCGGAGTGATTTGCTGCAGGATCTCGATGACACGCGTGCCGCGCTCGATCGAATCATCGAGAGTGAAAACCAGATGCGGCGTGTACTTGAGCACGACATGCTTGGAAAGCTGGGTCTGTAGCATCACGCGGTTGGCCTCGAGTTTTTCCATCACCGCGCCGCGCCCCTTGCCGAGAACACTAACGAAGACGTGCGCGCTTTTGAGATCAGGCGTGACGTCCACGTCATTGATCGTCACGAGCGGCCCGTCGAATTGAAGTTCGCGCGTGACGATCGCGCTGAGCTCTCGCCGCAGCAGTTCGTTTACGCGCAATAATCGGTGTTTCATAAATAGAACCGTCATCCCGACCGAAGTGGAGGGATCCCGATGCGTAACGTGCGGTTTTCGCCGCGGGGGTTCCTCGGCTCCGCTCGGGATGACAAAATCCGATCAGAGTTTCTGCGCGACCTGCTCGAGATTGTAACACTCGATGATGTCGCCCACTTGGTATTCGCTGAAATCGCCGAGCTTGATACCGCATTCGAGACCGACGCGGACTTCTTTCACGTCGTCCTGGAATCGGCGCAGCGTGGACAAGCCACCATCGTACACAGGCTGGCGACGGCGCAGAACACGTGCCCGCGATGTGCGCGCAATGCGTCCGTCCGTCACCAGACAGCCGGCCACGATGCCGCGGCTCAACTCGAAAACCTGTTTTACTTCCGCATGGCCGATCACCGTCTCACGATTGACCGGGTCGAGCATTTCCGCCATCGCGTCTTTGATCTGGTCGATCAGCTCGTAAATGATGGAGTAAAGTTTTACCTGCACGCGTTCGCGTTTCGACGCGGTCACAGCCTGGCTCTCAACTTTCACGTTGAATCCAACGACGACAGCGTCCGACGCGCTCGCGAGCAAAATGTCGTTCTCCGAGATCGGACCGACCCCAGTGTGCACAAATTCGAGATCGATCTTATTGCTCTCGATCTGGCTCAAAGCACCCACCAAAGCTTCCAGCGAACCTTTCACATCGCTCTTCAACACCACCTTCAAAAGCTTCTTGCCGCTGGCCGATTCGAGCAGTGATTCGAGCGTCGCCCGTTGCGGCGCACTTAGTTTGCCGGCGCGTTTTTCATCGAGACGCTCTTCGCTCAACGCTTTCGCAGCGCGCTCGGAATCCATCACCAGCAATTCGTCGCCGGCATTCGGCAGACCGGTAAATCCAAGAACTTTTACCGGCATCGCCGGGTCGGCTTCCTTCACCGCGTTACCGCGATCGTCGATCAACGACTTCACTTTCCCGCTGTAATCGCCGCAGATAAACGCGTCGCCAATTTTCAGCGTTCCCATCTGCACGATGACGGTTGCGGTCGGTCCACGCCCCGCCTCGATCTGCGCTTCGATCACCGTGCCACGCGGAGTTGCGGTGGGCGATGCCTTTAGTTCCATCACTTCGGCCTGGAGATTCATCATCTCTAAAAGTTTATCGATGCCCGTTCCCTTGGTCGCGGAGACTGGCACAACGATCGTTTCGCCACCCCAATCTTCCGGCGTCAGTCCATGATCCTGGAGTTGCTTTTTCGCGCGATCGATGTTCGCACCGGGCAGATCGATCTTGTTCAGCGCCACCATGATCTTCACATGCGCGGCCGCTTTCGCGTGATTCACTGCTTCAATCGTCTGCGGCATCATCCCATCATCGGCCGCGACCACGAGAACGACGATGTCGGTCACAGAAGCGCCGCGTGCGCGCATGGCAGTGAAGGCAGCGTGACCTGGCGTATCGAGAAAGGTGATCGATTGCCCGTTCCGCTCGACCCGATACGCGCCGATGTGCTGCGTGATCCCGCCAGCTTCACCAGCAGCGACGCGCGTCTGGCGCACCGCATCCATCAATGAAGTTTTACCGTGATCGACGTGGCCCATGAAAGTGATGATGGGAGCGCGCGGCTTGAGTTCTTCTTCCTTGGCCGGCTCGGGCGGCGGAGGTGGCGCGATGACTTCGATGACCTTGTGCACGCCGCCGCCTTTTTCACGCCGCTCCATCTCAAAGACGAAGCCGTGCGTCTCGCAAATTTTCGTCGCGATATCGGGCTCAACCGTTTGATTGACGTTCGCGAAAATATTGAATGCCATCAGTTCGGCGATGAGCTGGTGCGGCTTCACGCCAAGTTCCGTCGCGAGATGTTTCACGATGATCGGCGGCTTGATGTGAATGACCTTTTGGGGATCACCCTCGGGTTCCGCGGCCTCCTCAGGTGCGGCCGAAACTGGCTCCGCCACGGCAACTGGCGGAGGCTCTGGAGCGGGCGGGGGAGTTGGCGGCGCTACCGCGGCCGGTGGCTCCGGAGTCTGCAACCGTGAGATCGGCGGCAGGAAAGTTCGCTTGGTTTTGATCTCGCCCTCAGCGCGTTTTGGCTTCGGCTTGACCTCGTCGATTAGTGACAGCGACTCAGCGCGCTTCGGCTTTTCCGGATCGGGCGCTTTGGCCGCAGACGTCGCAGATGCTTTGGCCGCAGCTTTGGTAGCAGTGAAACTCTTGGCCGCGCTCGGTGTGCGATCAACCGGCTTCGCGGGCTTCGACTTGGTGGCGGCAGTTTTGTGAGGAACAGCGCTCTTCCGCGCAGGCGCAGCGGTCTTGCGCGCGGCAGGTTTCGTCTTGGCTTTCGTTGGCATCGTGTTCCTTAAAAAATGTCTTCATGGCTCAATTCATGAGCCAGATTATTTCGCAGGTTCGGCGGCATGCACCGCATCATGAATCTCCTGAGCCTTCTCCTCTTCCACGCTCAGGATGTCCTTGAGGTCGGATACATCCGCATCCCGCAAACCTTCCAAATTCGTAAATCCAGACTTCACCAGCAGCGTCGCCTGCTCGTCTGTGATCGGCAGCGCGGCCGCGAGTGACGTTGCCGCCTGCGCGACCTTCGTCTCGACCGCCGTCGTCGCGGAGACGTCCTTCTGGATATTAATCTCCCAGCCGCTAAGACGCGACGTTAACCTGGCGTTCTGCCCTTTCTTGCCGATCGCGAGCGAGAGCTGATCTTCATCGACCGAGATCGTGACGCTCTTTTTCTCGCTATCGAACGCGAGGTTCTTCACCTTCGCCGGCTTCAAAGCTTCCAGCACAAATTCCTTCGGGTCCGAGCTCCAGCGGATAATATCGACCTTCTCGTTGTTCAGCTCGCGGACAATGTTCTTCACCCGCGAACCGCGCATTCCAACACAAGCGCCGACCGGATCCACTTTGTCGTTCGAACTCCAGACCGCGATCTTCGTTCGGTAACCGGCTTCGCGTGCGATCCCGCGGATTTCGACGGTACCGTCAGCGATTTCCGTGACTTCCATTTCAAAGAGTCGACGCACGAAGTTCGGATGACTGCGCGACACGATAATTTCCGGCCCGCGAATCCCATTATCAACGGCGACGACATAAGCGCGCAGGCGATCGCCCACATTATAATCTTCCACCACTACGCGTTCGCGCTGCGGCATGATCGCTTCGAATTTTCCGAGATCGAGGATCACATCTGAGCGATCGAATCGGCGCACCGTCCCACTCACGATCTCGCCCGCGCGATCCTTGAACTCCTCGTAAATCATCTCCTTCTCGACCTGCCGAATGCGTTGCATCATCGCCTGCTTCGCCGTTTGCGCAGCGATCCGGCCAAAGTTCTTCGGCGTTACCTCCACCTCCACCGTGTCGCCGATATTGGCGTCTGGTTTAATCGCTCTCGCTTTGCTGAGCGAAATCTCGTCGGCCGGGTTCGCCACATTCTCCACCACCAACGGCTGAGCGATCGCGCGAATCACACCACTCTTGGGATCGATATCAATGCGGAGATCGCGCGAAATGCTCACGCTCTTCTTCGACGCGGAGAGCAGGGCAGTCGAAACCGCCTCCAGCAGGATTTCGCGTTTGATCCCGCGTTCCCGCTCGAGGTAATCGAGCATGGCAATAAATTCGGCGTTCATAAAATCGGGACCGCAGACAAAAAAGAGTGGGACACTAGCTCCCACTCAGTCCACCGCGGTCTGAAGCCGGCACTGTAATTTTTCCGAGGCACTCCGTCAAGCTCGCGCACGTTGCGTGAATGGGGTGTCATCATGCAGAGTGCGGGCGTGTCGCAAATGCAACGCGTTCTGATCGTTCTCGCCGTCTGGGCAGCCATCTATCTGTCAGCTCTCGGTTCGCTTGAAATCAAGGGCGAAGAAGGTCGGCGCATTCTTCCTGCGGTCACCATGCTCGAGAGCGGCAACTACATTGTCCCGCAAGTCGGAAGCGAACCGTATTTTCGCAAGCCGCCGCTGATTAACTGGCTGGTCGCCGCTTCCTTTAAAATCGCTGGGATCAGGAACGAATGGACGTCGCGCCTGCCATCCGCCCTGAGTGTCCTGGCGGCCGCGTTGGTCTTCGCGCTCGTTAGTCGTCGCACGCTCGGCGCGCGCGGCTCGTTGTTCGCCGCCTTGATGTGGCTGACATCTTTCGGGCTGATCGAGAAAGGCCGATTGATTGAGATTGAGGGTCTATACGTTTCGCTTTTCGCGATCGCGTTCGTCTGCTGGTTCAGTTGGTGGCAGGAAAGCCGTTCGCCGTGGCTTACCTGGCTTGTTCCATTCGTCGTGCTTGGTTTCGGACTATTAGCGAAAGGCCCGCTCCACCTTTTCTTCTTCTATGCTATCGCCATCGCACTGCTTTGGCGGTCCGGCGAAATGAAGTCACTTATTCGTCCGCCGCACCTCATCGCGGTGGCCCTGATGCTCATGATCTTTTTTGCATGGGCGATTCCATGTTTGCTTATCGCCAGCGCCGGACATGTGACCACGATATGGTCGCGGCAGTTTTCGGGTCGCCTTGCCGGAGAAGGATTCGATCTCGCCGCCTGGTCGCTGAATCTCCCGCGCAGCCTCGGCTATTTCCTGCCGTGGTTGATTTTTATTCCGGCATTAAAAAATAACCCAGTCTCGGATCCGCGACCTAAAGAGTACCTGGCGACGCTCGCCTGGAGTACGGCCGGCGCGCTCGTTGTCATCGATCTCATCCCGGGAGCACTGCCACGTTATTCGATGCCGCTTTTGGCGCCCGCCGTCTGGCTCGTCGCCAACACGATCAGCGCCGAGACCGTGCGCTGGCCGCGCTGGGCCGGTGGCAGATCAATCGGCGGAGTCGCGGCGGCCCGAATCGTGATCGCGTTGGTCATGATCACCTGTGCGGCGATGATCGTGTTTTCGCTGCTCATCGTTCCTCACTTGCAGAAGCGGCAGAAAATCAAAAACAACGGTGCGCAAATTAATGCAGTCGTTCCCGCGAACGAAACGCTGGTCGCGCTCAATCCGCAGTATCAACCCTACCTCTTCTACGTGCGCGCGCCCCTCCGCTACGTCAGCGATGCTAACGAACTACCGGCCGATGTCCGTTACCTTCTGGCGCAACGGCGCGATGCTTCCGGCGTCGAAGCGTCCACGCGTTGGCTACCGCGACGTGCGCGCCCTATCCTTCAAATCAAAGACTATCGCGGGCACGAAACGACCATTTATCGGGTGGAATAGCGGCGGTTTGACAGTGTTCGCCTATTCGTTAGCCTGCTAACGAAATCGATGCGCGCGCTGGATAACGAAACATTCGGATCGTTGCTCCACGGCACCGCGCGGGCCTGGCGTTTGAAGCTGGATGAACGTCTCAAGCCACTCGGGATGAGTCAGGCGCGCTGGCGCACTTTGCTGCATCTTTCCATGGCGGACAACGTCGTGACGCAGTCCGAGTTGGCGCTGCGTCTTGGAGTTGAGGAACCTACCCTCGTTAATTTACTGCATCGCCTGGAAGACGCGGGATGGGTGAAACGAGTTAGCGCAGCGCACGATCGCCGTTGCAAGACCGTGCGATTGCAGCGCCGCGCCCATCGCGTCATCGGCGAGATCACTGCTACCGCCGGCGCGCTTCGCCAGGAATTGCTCTCCGATATTTCGGCGCGCGATCTCGCGACTTGCATGCGCGTTCTCAGTTGCATTCGTGGCCGCGCCGAAGTGAAGTCGGCAATACCTTCGATCTCACGCAAACGGACAAGTCTCAACGGAGCCAAAGCATGAGCACGGTAACACCGGCAAATGTCGTGGCGCGCGAGCCGATAGAGGGCTTGGGAGCCCGCTACGGTCGCCGGCGTGTTTATTGGATCGCCGCTGCTCTCCTGGTCGTCCTCCTACTTCTCATCGTCCGAGGCATCGGAGCGCGGAAAAAGCCGACTCCAGCGCCATCGCCGCGTCCCGTCTTCACCGCCAAAGTCCTAACGAAAGATGTGCCGCTCTATCTCGATGAGATTGGAACTTGCGCTGCCTATGAGACGGTTCAGATCCAGGCGCAGGTCAATGGTCAGATCTTATCCCGTAATTTCAAAGACGGCGTTGACGTAAAGAAAGGCGATCCGCTTTTCACCATCGATCCTCGTCCCTATCAGGCGGCGCTGGATCAGGCCAGGGCGCAGCTCGCGCAGGCGCAATCGCAAATGGTCCTCGATCAAATAACACTGCGGCGTCAGCAGGAACTCCGTGCCCGCAGCGTGACTGCTCCGCAGGAATTGGATACCTCACAAGGTAACGTGAACAGCGACATCGCCAAGGTTAAGAGCGCGGAAGCGACGGTCGCCATCGCGCAGGTCAATCTCGATTACTGTGATATCCGGTCGCCGATCGATGGCCGCGCCGGACTCCGCAACGTCGATGTCGGTAACATCGTTTCGCCTAGCAATCCGACTCCGCTGGTGGTGATCCAGGGGATGGATCCTATTTATACCGACTTCACCGTGGCCGAACCTGATATACCGCTGGTTCGTCGCTATCTTGGAGGTGCCAATGTCAAAGTAGAAACTGATGCCGAAGACGACAATGTCGCTCCGCGCACGGGCGATCTCTACTTTATCGATAACTCATTACAGGCTGGGAGCGGAACGGTGAAGGCTCGCGCGGTAACTCCGAACCCCGACCGTGCTCTCTGGCCTTCGCAATTTGTGCACGTCCGGTTAATTCTCGATGTCCTGAAAGAGGCGAAGCTGGTCCCTAGTAGCGCAGTGCAAACCGGCCAGAATGGTCCTTATGTCTTTGTCGTTAAGTCGGATTCCACCCTGGACCTCCGCAAGGTCAAACCAGGCCAGCGGCAGGATGATCTCATGGTGATCACTGAAGGGGTGGCACCCGATGAGACAGTCGTCGTCAGTGGGCAGCTGCAACTGGCTCCGGGCACCAAGGTCACTGTGCGTCCGATGGAAGCTGGCGGTCAATCCCGCGGAGCGTCCGGTCTGAAATAATGGCAACGGTCGATCAAGGCGACGAGCCGGCGCCTGCTTCCTACCCTACTCCGCGATCTTCAGGACCGGGCGCGAAGCTAGTGCAGTTCTCCTCCGGTTTATCAAAGCCGTTCATTCAACGGCCGGTGATGACGATGTTACTCACTACCTCGATCATTGTTTTCGGCATCCTTACTTTTAAACAACTAGCGGTCAACGATCTGCCCGCCGTTGATTATCCGGTCATCTCGGTCAGTGCCTCGTATCCCGGCGCGAACCCGGAGACGATGGCAAATACCATTGCCACGCCTCTCGAGAAGCAGTTTACGCAGATACCGGGACTTACGCTTAGTACCAGCTCCAGCACTCAGGGCAGCACCAGTATCACGCTCCAGTTCGAGCTTTCGAAGAGTATTGATTCCGCCGCGATCGACGTGCAGGCCGCGATCCAGCGCGCATCAGGTCAACTGCCTAACGACCTTCCCAGTCCCCCTCGATTCGAAAAATCTAATCCCAACGACCAGCCGGTCATGTACATCGCGCTCACCAGCGCGACGCTCACCGATGGCGATCTTTATAAGTATGCCAGCTCACAGGTCCAGCAGCGGATTAATATTCTTCCCGGAGTTTCTCAAGTCCAGATCTTCGGGGCGAAAAGTGCGATTAGAGTAAAGGTCGATCCGGGTGCCCTGGCTTCGCGCAACATTACCTTCGATGAAGTTTCCGCAGCGATTCGTGCCGGCTCCGCTTACTCCGGGGCGGGGCAACTGGATGGTAAAGATCAGTCCTTTATTCTTCGACCCAACGGACAGATCGAGGATGCGCAAGGTTATCGGAACCTGATTATTGCCAGGGGTAAGGATGGGTCTCCCGTCTATCTCCGTGATATCGCGAACGTCCTCGACTCAGTGCAGGACGAAAGACTCTCACGCCATTTCTTCGCTCGCGGATTTACTCCGCCGGCATCTGTCGTCGTTTTGGCGGTCTCCCGTCAGGCCGGCGCGAATGCGGTGGAAGTGGCGAGATCGATTAAAGAGCTTCTGCCGCGATTGCGCCTCGAGCTTCCCGGTTCGATCAAGTTGATCCCTGTCTTCGATCGCGCAGAGAGCATCGTGCATTCTGTGTCGGATGTTCAGGTCACTCTCACGATCGCGTTCGCACTCGTCGTGCTGGTGATTTTTGTGTTTCTAGGTCGAGCGGCGGACACCCTCATTCCAGTAGTCGCCCTGCCACTGTCACTACTGGTGACTTTCCTGGCGATGTGGTCACTGGGTTACTCGATTAATAACCTCACCCTGATGGCGTTAACTCTCGCCATCGGATTTCTGGTCGACGACGCGATTGTATTTCTAGAGAACGTCGTCCGACGCGCCGAGGCTGGCGAATCGATCTACAAGGCGACGCTGAATAGCGCCGGGGAAATTTCGTTTACCATTTTATCGATGACACTGTCCCTCGCGGCCGTCTTCATTCCTCTTGTTTTTATGCCTGGTTTGCTGGGCCGGATCTTTCGCGAATTCGCGGTCACGATCATCGTGGCGATTTTCGCGTCGGGGCTAATATCACTCACTCTTACGCCGCTGATGTGCGCGCGCTTACTAAAGGCACGCGGGCCCGGCCATACCAAGACTTGGACCGAGAAGTTTACCGAAAGGTTTTTCGTCCCGATCGTCCAATTTTATGGTCGTACGCTGGATTGGTTTCTCGGACACGGTTGGCTGGCGTTACCGATTTTAGCGCTCTGCGCGTTGGGGCTTTGGTTTTTCTTCAGCGCGCTGCCATTCACATTACTGCCTACTGGAGATAGCGGGGTCATTCGCGGGGCGTTGATTATGCAGGAGGGCGCGTCGCCAAGGCAACAGATCGAGATGCAAGGGAAGCTTGATCCCATGCTGCAAGCGAACAGCGCCGTTGATAAGTATTTCACTATCGCCGGCAGCGGCCGGGCTGGTTCCTCCAGTCTGTTTACCGTTCTCTTTCTTAAAGACGCGAAGTCGCGTCCGGATATCGAGCAGGTTGCGACGGAGCTGCGGCGATCCCTCAACACGCTTCCCGGAATTATCCCAACCTTTAATCCCCAACCCGTGCTTCAGATCAACATCGGCGCCACCGGTAGCGCTTTCGGGAGATACAGTTACTCGCTCAGCGGGATCAACCCCGATGAAGTCTACGCCGCGGCCGATGCCCTGAACGCCAGGTTCAAAGACTACGATGGGTTCGCCGCGCCCCCGCGCTCCAATCTGTTTCGCAATCAACCGAATATCGATGTGGATATTGCACGCGACCGGGCCAGTCTCTACGGCGTTTCTACCATCAAGCTTGAAAACCTTTTACGCTCTGCCTACTCGCAGAACTACGTCTATTTGGTAAAACAGGCGGACGATCAATATCAGGTGATTCTTGAGATTGACGACAAGGACCGCTCGAATCCGGAAGATCTTCGCCATCTCTATGTCCGGCCCGATGGAAAGGACACTCTTATTCCGGTTCGTACTCTGACCAAGTCATCGGCGAAGCTTGGTCTGCAATCGGTGAATCATACTAACCAGTTTACTAGCGTAACTTTCGGCTTCGACACGAAGCCGGGCGTCGCGCTGGGTGATGTCACCAGGTTCATGGAAAAAACGGCGGCCGAAGTCTTGCCGCCAACGGTGAAGGGCGAACTACAGGGTGAAGGTCTCGTCCTGCAGGAGCTTTTTCACGCGCTGCCCTTTCTAGTCATTGCCGCGCTCTTCGTGATGTATGTAATCCTTGGCATTCTTTATGAGAGCTACGTGCATCCGGTCACGGTGCTCTCAACTCTCTTCCCTGCTGTCGTTGGTGGATTGTTTACGCTCTGGCTCTTCCACTCCACCCTATCTCTCTATTCCGTGATCGGCTTGTTTCTACTGATGGGTATCGTCAAGAAGAACGGCATTATGATCGTCGACTTCGCCTTGCATCGGCTCGACGAAGGCTACGAACGGCGTGCTGCCATCCATGAAGCGAGTGTGGAGCGGTTTCGCCCTATCATCATGACCACTCTCGCGGCCTTGATGGGTGCGATCCCGCTTGCGCTCGGGTACGGAGCGGACGGAGCTTCGCGCCGGCCACTTGGTCTCGTTATAATAGGAGGCTTAGTATTCTCACAGTTGATTACTCTTTACATTACGCCGGTTGTCTATCTCGCATTGGAGTGGTTCCAGGAGAATATTCTCGATCGGGTTCCATTTCTGCGCAGCGCACACTACCATGGTGAGGAAGGCGCACCCGCCTCGCCGAGCGTGCGGCCCGTGCCGGTTGAGGCAAATTAGTCTATCGCGCCGTGAACGCGCATCGTCCCGATCGGTCCGAAGCTTGATTTGAGCAGAGCGCATGGCCGCGAGCGACTTGGCTAAATACATCGTCCGAGTGAATGTTTGCGGCCTGCGTCGAGATTGTGCCCGCGCTTATTTGTGGTTCAGTATCGGATGTTCATTAGGGCAATAGGGATTAGTGCAGTATTTCTGGCAGTAGTCGCGCACGGCGCTGACTCAAAGTTTTTCACGGTCGATCGCTCCAAGCTCCCGATCGAGCTTCGGCAGTTGCCGCTGGATCGACTTTCTTCCGGCGCGTTGTCGTTAATCAATCGTGACGGCAACGTTGTTTTGCCGCCAACTATTCGCCCCGCCACGGCGGCCGCGGAGGCCGCCGCACCAGTCGCACTTGATCCCCGCGTCGGTCCAAATACTCGCCTTGGCGATGACCCGGCGGCATTGCCGGATAGTCAGCGGGCACAGGCGGAGCCGCATATAGTGAGGTCTCCGATAAATTCCGATTTCTTGGTCGGCACATTTCAGGAAGGTCGATTCACGAATGGCGGCGCGCTTGATTGCGGCTACTCGATCAGTTCCGATGGCGGCACGAACTGGACGCGCACGTTAATCCCGAAGCTTACCCAGACCGTTGGGGGTACGTTTTACCGGGCTACCGATCCGGTCGCTGGTGTCGACCTGAATGGATCAGTTTATTTGAACACCGAAGTCGCGACCAATTCCACCTTCTCGCTCGGTGCCGTGGTCATCAGTAAGTCGACCGACGCGGGCAGTACGTTTGGTAATCCCGTCGTCATCTATAAACCAAAGAAACGGTCAAAAATATTCCCGGATAAAAACTGGATGGTCATCAACAACTTCACCGGATCGCCGCACGTTGGCCGCATCGTGGTGACGTTCACCAAGTTTGTCAGTAACGTTTCGCCGATCCTCTGTACGCACAGCGATAATGGCGGTGCCACCTGGAGCGCGCCGGTGCCGATTCACTCGACCGCGACGAGCGCACAAGGTTCCCAGCCAGTCTTCCTGCCGGATGGGAAACTAGTCATTGTATACTACAACTTCGCTGCGCCCGAGCACCTGGAGGCAGTCATCTCGCCGGACGGCGGAACGACCTTTGGCGCACCCATATTGATTGCAAATAACACGCCGTGGAATGAACCGACGATTCGCACCGGTAGCTTCCTGCCCTCCGCCGCGGGTGCTCGTACCAACGGCTTTTTGTATGTCGTGTGGCAAACGCTATTCAATGGCGAACCGCGAGTAGCGTTTTCAAAGTCGATTGACGGCGGCGTCACCTGGGCTGCGCCGGTCGCGATCAGCGATAACCCTTCCGGCTCGGGCGTCTTTAATCCCGCCATCAATGTATCGCCGGATGGTCTGAGGGTGACGGCGATTTTCTACGATCACCGCGACCACCCCGGATCGAATAACCTCGTCGACATGTATCTCGCGCAGTCATTCGACGGCGGCTTGAACTGGCAGCCCAATATCCGACTAAGTTCCCAAACGAGCGACGCTTCGCTGGCCCCGCTCACCGACAGTGGGTACATGCTCGGTGATTACCTCGCCGTCGCCGAAACGACGAACGCCACGGTGCCGGCCGTCCCGATCTGGGTCGACACCAGGACGGGAAATCCCGATCCGTTCGTTACGCGCGTCGACGTCCACCCCTGAGTGCGGCGCGGGATTAGGCCCGCGCGCAATGTCCCCGGCGGGAACGGAGCCCGCGGGAAGCGGTGCGACGTGGACGTAGCCCCGAAGGGGTGAGCCTCTGGGAAGAGGCGAATCAATCTAACCCGGATTCGATTACCGCCTGTCCCCGGCGGGAATCGAACCCACATTTAAGGTTTAGGAAACCCTCGTTCTATCCGTTGAACTACGGGGACTACGCGACAAATCCGGTTACTGCATTTCAGTGATCGACGCAATGCGGGAGGAGGTTTTCGCGCGGAGTCTCGACTTCGCTATCCATGCGAGTACGTTCGTAGCCGCATGAAATATTCTCCTGTGATCTTTTTTCTGACTATCGCTGCGACCGCTGCGCTTTCGGCTGAATCGGCCAAATATCCCGCTGCTCCAACGAGCGATCAGGTGGACGATTATAACGGAGTTAAAGTCGCCGATCCTTACCGTCCGCTGGAGAATCCCGATGCGCCTGAAGCGCGCGCATGGATCGAGGCGGAGAACAAGGTGACGTTCGATTTCCTCGGCAAAATTCCGGAACGCGACGCGATCAAGAAGCGACTGACTGAGTTGCTTGATTACGAGAAGTTTGGCGTGCCGTTCAAGGAAAAGGATCGCTACTTCATTTCGCGCAATACTGGATTGCAGAATCAGAGCGTTCTCTTTGTGGCGGGAAATCTGAAGGACAAACCGCGGGAGCTGCTCGATCCAAATACCCTGGCCAAGGATGGAACCGTTGCCCTCGGCGGCCTGGCCGTATCGGACGATGCCAGGTTAATGGCTTACGGACTGGCCGCGGCCGGGTCCGACTGGCAGACGTGGAAGGTAAGAGACGTCGAGTCGGGCCAGGATCGGGAGGACGAACTGAAGTGGATTAAATTCTCGGGCGCATCCTGGAAGAAGGACGGGTCAGGATTTTTCTACAGTCGCTACGATGAACCGAAGGAATCGGAGCAACTTCGTTCGCAGGTCTATAACCAGAAGGTGTTCTTCCACAAAATAGGAACGCCGCAGGCGCAGGACACGCTCATCTACCAGCGGCCTGATCAGAAGGAATGGTTGTTTGGTGCCGGGGTCAGTGAAGATGGTCGCTACCTCATCATCACGGTCAGTCAGGGGACGAGTCCGAAGAAACGCATCTTCTTTCAGGATCTGACCGCGCAGGAGGTGAAGGTCGTTGAGCTCCTCAAAGAGGGCGACGCGGCTTATGATTTTATCGGCAACGAAGGACCGGTGTTCTTCTTTAAGACAGATCGCGCGGCGTCACTCGGAAAGGTGATAGCAATCGATACCACCAAGCCTCTGGAAGAGGGGACGCGCGATATCATTCCGCAATCGGCCGATAAGCTGGAAGGTATCGGGATTGTCGGCGACCGCTTCGTAGCTGAGTACCTGCACGATGCGCATACCCTAATCAAGCTCTTCAAGATCGATGGCACCGACGACGGCGAGATCGCGTTGCCGGGAATAGGTTCAGCGGGTGGATTCAGTGGCAAACGGACGGACCGTGAGACCTTCTATTCCTTCACCAGTTACACGCGGCCGACGACGATCTACCGCTACGACTTCGACCAGCGTGCCAGCGCGCCGCTCTATGTGCCGAAGGTAAAGTTCAATCCGGAGGAATACACCACCGAACAGGTGTTCAGCAACAGTTACGATGGCACGCGCGTGCCGATGTTCGTCACCTATAAAAAGGGACTGCCACGCGACGGACAAAATCCCACCATGCTCTATGGCTACGGTGGGTTCGATATCTCGTTAACTCCGAGCTTCAGCACCTCGATTGTGCAATGGCTGGAGATGGGCGGCGTTTATGCCGTGGCTGGTCTGCGAGGTGGTGGCGAGTACGGCGAGACGTGGCACGAGGCTGGGATGAAGCATGTGAAGCAGAATGTCTTTAATGACTTCATCTCGGCGGCCGAGTATCTCATTGCGCAAAAGTATACTTCGACGCCGAAGCTTGCGATCTCCGGTGGTAGTAATGGCGGACTATTGGTCGGCGCCTGCGTCACGCAGCGTCCGGATCTATTCGGGGCGGCGCTTCCGGCCGTGGGTGTGATGGATATGTTGCGCTTTCAGAAGTTTACGATCGGCTGGGCCTGGGCTTCAGACTACGGAAGCTCGGATGACGCGGCGGATTTCCCATTTATCTATGCCTATTCGCCACTACACCATATCAAGCCGGGCACATGTTATCCGCCGACGTTGATTACTACGGCCGATCACGATGATCGAGTCGTTCCAGCACATAGTTTTAAGTTCGCGGCGACGCTGCAGGCGGCGCAGGCGTGCGATAAACCGGTGTTAATTCGGATCGAGACCAAGGCCGGCCACGGCGCGGGTAAACCAACCGCGAAAATTCTGGAGGAGACAGCGGATCGCTGGTCGTTTTTAGTAAAGACGCTTGGGATGAAAATGCCCGTGCGCTGATCATTTGTTACCGCGGAGGACGCCGAGTGCGCAGAGTAAGAATAGGGACAGGATTCAGGGGATTACTTGGATTTTAGAGATCAGAATCATGTAATCCGGTAATTCCTGTCTGAACTTCTGTCTCCGCGTCCTCCGCGATCTCTGCGGTTAATTCGGGGCCGGATCGTTTTTAGCGACTCCGCGGATATTTAGAATCGCCAGCGCAAACTGCAGGATGATCAGCGCCCAGGCGCGATCGTGCCAACCCCACGCCACCCATAAGACATTGCTCGCCAGAAAGAGCCAGAAGCCCCAGTTGCGCTGTCGTTTTTGCTGACTCGCAACGAACCACGCGGAAGCGACGGTGATAAGCATGGCGGGCCATTGAAGCAGCTCGAGCAAGTGCATATAACCTAATCGCACCTGCGTCCCCGAAGGTTTGTCTCACCCTATGACCCGCCTGCGCGCGAAGTAAGAGCATGGCAAACGAGAAATTCGGTCTCGGCTCTGTGATTCCGCTTTTCAAGCAGACCTTCAATGAGTGGCTGGAGGATAAGGCGCCACAATTAGGTGCGGCTCTCGCGTATTACACCGTTTTCTCCCTCGCGCCGCTGATCCTCGTTCTGATTGCCGGCGTGGGCTTGCTTTTCCGCAACGATCCTGCCGGGGCATGGGAAAAAATCACCACGCAGATGAGTTATTTTCTCGATAAAAGCGCCATCGATGTTGTGCAATAGATCGCGCAGAAGGCGTCGGAACCACACAAAAGCGTGATCGCCACCACCATAGGAATAGCGCTGGCGTTATTCGGGGCGAGCGGTGTCTTCGGTCAATTGCAGGACGCGTTGAACACGGTTTGGGGGGTGAAAGCGAAGCCGGGCCTGAGGATTAAAGGCTTTATTCGAGCACGCTTTCTATCCTTCGCCATGGTGGGCGGTGTCTGCTTTTTGCTCTTGGTATCACTCACCATGGAGAGCGTGCTGAAAAGTTTTAGTCACTACGTGCAGGCCGCCGTGCCGGGCGGGGTTGCCCTGGCGCTGACGGTCTACTTCACCTTCGATATCGCGATGATCGTGCTTCTATTTGCGATGATCTTTCGCTTCCTGCCCGACGTGAAGGTGCGTTGGAAGGATGTGTGGCTTGGGGCAGGGATGACGACGCTGCTTTTCATCATCGGGAAGTGGGCGCTCGGACTTTATCTCGGCAGCGGAGCGGCCGGGTCCGCTTATGGCGCGGCGAGTTCGCTCATCACGCTATTGCTCTGGATTTATTACTCATCCCAGATCCTGCTTTTCGGCGCGGAATTTACGCAAGTGTATGCCCGCAAGTTCGGCGGCGAAGTGAAGCCAGACGACTTTGCGATCTGTGTCGAGCGATCGGAGATTGAGCGGCCGAAAAAAGGAAAGGGCTAGTCGGCTACGGCAAATTCCAAGACTCGCGATAACGGGCGTAGTCTTCGCGGGTGAGCTGAACAAGCAGCGGCTGTTTTCGCTGGTCAAGCCAGCGCACGATTCGCTCGAGCGAGGCCGGCGACATCGCGGTGCAGCCGCTGGTGGGTGAGCCGGGCGCTTTCCAGATATGCAGGTAGATACACGAGCCGAACCCGGGCTGCTGCTGCCAGTTGTGTTTCACGTTCACGATCCAGCGAAACATCGGGTTCGTCGGGCGCAATTTCTCTGAGCTGTGCCAATCGCGTGCGCGCGTCGTGGAGGCGTCGACGATGCGATTGTAGGAGCGCGAACGCGGATCATCGACGCCTTCGCTCGCGTCGCTTAGCTGCGCGTAGGGATACTTAGCGGTCGGAAGTTCAGCATCCCGCCCATAAATACTTTCGAGCTCGAACACGCCCG